>NZ_HF986228.1:7800-23615 GCF_000431435.1 Veillonella sp. CAG:933 | reverse complement strand
AATAAAAGTCTAACTTTTTGGGGTCACTACACTTTCGGGGCATTTCTTTTTAGAGAAAATTTTATAAAAGAGTAATTAAAGCCGGTAGGCCTAATGCATATTATAATAATTTATCATACGCTAATTTATCGCCGTTTTGAAAAACAATGGTACCACAATAAACATAACCGTTCTTCTTCAAAATATGTTGCATTCGTTTATTCGGAAAATCCGTATCCACTCTAATATATTTCACGCCTTTAGCTACACAAAGTTTGTCTATTAAACCAAAAGCTATGTCGGCAATGCCCTGGCCTCGTGCTTTTTTACTAAAAGCCATGCGATGAACCACGGCATAAGGCGCCTCACTTCGCCACGCCCCATTAATATCGTCATAGGCCGGTTCACCGTCAAAATCAACGCACATATAACCTAAAATTTCTTGTTGGGCTTTGATAACATACCCCTTTTTCTTCTCCATATCAGCTTCAATTGTATCGCGATTGGGATATGCTTCCGTCCATTGCACAAATCCCTGTTCTTTTTGAAAAGCACGCCCTTCTTCAATAATTTCATAGCATACTTCTAACTCTTTACTGTTTGCTAATTCAAGTGAATACATTATATTGCCTCCTCATATTCTAGTCTTTCATCTTCATTACGAATTTTAAAGCTTGATATATTGTTTAAAAACTCCATGTAAGCATCTCGTTGACAATCGTATTTTTCCCTGCTAGTATACCATCAATAGATAATTAAATATAATTGATGTTATTAAATATAAACTTCATTATTATTGAAGTATTGGAGATGCTCATGGAACTAAAATATTTACAGACCTTTAAAACTACTATTTAAGAAGGCGGCTTTACCAAAGCGGCAGAAAAACTCAACTATACGCAATCCACCATTACCTTCCAAGTCGGACAATTAGAGCAGGAACTTTCGGTAAAATTATTTGAAAAAATCGGCCGACGAATGATGCTCACCAAAGCCGGTGAACAGTTATATCCCTATGTAAACGATGTTCTTACATCAGTTGAACGCTTGAATTGTTTTGAAAATGATTTGACGGAATATAAAAGCATTTTACGTATCGGCGTAGGCGAAACCCTGCTTTGTTATAAACTCTCACCGGTTTTGCAAAAATTCCACGATTTAGCTCCCAATACAAGACTCTTTTTACGGTCCATGAATTGTTATGACATCCGCAACGAGTTATTGGACGGTATCTTAGACCTCGGTATATTTTATGAAAACGTCGGAGGTTTTGGAAATAATTTAACAGTAGCTTCTTTTGGCAATTACCCTATGACCTTAGTTGCTTCGCCGGAAATAAAAAAGGAATATTCTGATTTCATAACACCAAATCAGAATATTCCTATACCTTTTATTATCAATGAACCTAACTGCATCTTCCGTCAAATATTCGAACAATATTTGCAAAGAAAGTCCATACGACTGGACCATACCATCGAATTATGGAGCATACCTACTATTAAAAACCTGGTAAAAAGCAATGTCGGTATTTCGTATCTGCCAACCTTTGCCGTAAAAAATGAATTGAATAACGGTGAACTGGTAGCCCTCGAAACCGAATTAACAGATACTCATATATCGGGTGTTTGCGGTTATAACAGTAATAAGTGGCTTAGCCCTGCCATGGAATTGTTTGCTCGCCTGATTAGAGAGACGTTAAACTAATTGATCAATCCAATCAAAAAGTTCTTGTAAATCATAATCGCCGGCATGCGGAATGCCCCATGGCAAATCAAAATCAACGTCGTAACCATAATTAGCCAAGCGAGTAGCCACAATTAGCGGCACGGCCATGGACGTGTTGTTATCCTTTTCACCATAGCGAATGCGCCAATGCTGGGTCTGTTCCTTCGTCTTTGAAGCGTCATTTGGTGCAATATAGTTAAGCGGATTCATCATTTTGACGATATGTTCATCTGCCACAGCAGTGCCGTCACCGTTAATAGATGCAAATTGTATGAAATGTTGATTGTCTACCGTAGCCGTGCCAAACAAGTTATTTTCACCAGTAGAATTGTCGCGAGAATCAAAAGCACCCGGAGCCTTCATGCGACCAACCGAAGTATTGTATTTCAGCCAATCAACATCGACGATTTTATCCGGATTTTTCGCATCATACACTAAAAAATCGGCACTGGAAATATCCGTTCCTGCTGCTTTAGCTTTTTCAGCACTCTTAATGATATACGATTTAGCATAGTCCATGAAGGAGCCGTTGCCGTTAAAGTCGAGTGACAATAATTTACCGTCTTGATCTTTTAGCTGTAAACTATTCAAATACTCAGGGAAGTTATTTTTCAAAAGATCGCTGTAAGCAATCGCGTCAGCCGTCAATTGAACTGCCTTTTGAGTTTGTTGCTTACCGGGTGCTTCACCGGACATGTCCGGCATAGCTGACATATCCGGGGTGGCTTTGGCCGAGCTGCTCCCTAAGGTAGGATCAGGTGGCTCCATTTGACCGCCAAAGGACGGCATACCTGTGTATTCATTGACACCGTTATATGACCATTCGTAGGCCATATCGGCATGGTCAAGATCGGTAATCGGACAATACGCCGATACGGCATAAATATCGGTTCGCGCATCGGCTGCGCCAATCTCTTGTAAATACGGAGCATAATCCGATTCATTACCGGTAGCACCTAGCAACAAGGATAAGGCCCCGCCCGCACTGGTGCCGTTGGAAATAATTTTATTCGCATCACCGGGCATAATGTTATCATTCTTATGTAAATAGGCCACGGCTGCCTTTAAATCCACAATAGCGGCCGGCGCTTTACCGTAATAGACACCTTCTGCCGTTTCGTTACTGCGACCGCGTGCAGCCGGTGCCGCCACAACAAGGCCACGTGATAAAGCATATAAAACAGCATTCGGTTCGCCATCTTTAGAAAGAGTCGGTGTGGCCGCTTTCCCCGGACGATAGCCGCCTACCGAATTTGGTAAAAAGATAGGTGCCGATTCAGCTGTATATTTTCCATCTTTTTCATTTTGAAAATAGGCTTCCGGAATATACACATTCATAGACTGATAGGTCGTATCCACCGGATTGGCTACATACGGAATATTTTCATAAGCTCTAAAGGTTACTTCCTTACCGTCAACTGTCATCGTACGCGTTTCATAATTTTGGATTTTAAAATCCAAAGAATCGGCCGCACTTACCGAGCTTATTAATCCACCCACCGTTAATGTCGCTCCCATAAGAACCATAGCTCGTAATGCCTTTTTGTACTTTGAATACTTTCCTATTTTCATAATCATATCTCCTTTCAATGTACTTTTTACATCTAACTATATCTATATTATAACTTTTATTTGTATTGATTGTAATTATAGATTGAAAAAATAGGAGTAATATGAAATAAAAATATCATCTTCAAGCGTGAAATTTAGATCTTGTCATCCGTCAATAAATTTAACAAAATTACCTTTAGCATCAAATTCTGTTGAATATGATTCTTTAGAGCCATCAATTAGAATGTAGGCTTTATATGAGTGATTGCCAGCATAATAGATATATCCCACTGATTTTTCAACTTTACCGTTTTCAATAGATTTCGCTTTTTCCTCGGCCACTTTATACATCTCAGGGATTTTACTATAGTCGATGGCATCGATTGGCATAAGATTATCTTTCACAGTAAGACCATCGGGAATGAACGCCGCGCCTGCATTTTGCCACTTGCCATTCATATAAATATATTTGTCAACTTTGTCACTGGTGCCGGGAACCAAAACATCAATACTAATCGTATTTCCATACTCTTCTGTATCCGAAACTACTACATTGTTGAACACCTTAATTTCTTTTCCCTTAAATTCTGATTGTTCTTTTAATTCGGTAATAATCTTAGCTGCTAAGCCCGGTTCAGTGATTATACTTTTTTTACCACCACCGGTATCACTGTCACCACCACAGCCTAACATGGCCATTACAGTGATAATCATGAAAATAATCCCCATTAATCTTTTCATAATACCCCTCCTATATATAAAACTAAATAACACAAACGACATTCCCAATAGGAAATTTCATGCAAACATACGATATGGTTAGTAAACTATTCAATTTTAAAAGATAAAAAACTATTGCCGAGTCGAACACAATCTAAAATTAGAAATTCTCCAACGACAATAGTTTTTACACTAAATCTTACTGTTTACAATAGCAGTAGCGTCTCAAAATTATTAAACACCAACTTATTCACTTTTTACTTGTGTAAAACTAGCGACTAATCATTACTATTCTTTTTTCATTTCAATGAGGTTGCCTTTAGAGTCAAAAATGGCGTCGAACTTTTCTCTGGCTCCTTCGATTTTAAGATGAGCATCATATTTACGTTCATTAATTTTAAAAATGTAAATCAGCTGTTCATCTACTTTACCGCCTTCAATCTCTTTGGCCTTATCTTGGGCTATTTTATACATATCCGGAATCTTACTGTAATCGATAGCATCTAATGGCATAACATTGTCTTTCATGTCACCGTCGCCCGAAATTTGAACCGGTTGTGGAGCAGCCCATTTACCATTTTGGTACACATAATTATCAACTTTATCATTAGTGTCAGGAACGAGGATATTAATATCAATGCGGCTTCCTACACCCTTAAGATCACTAACCAGTACATTTTGAAATACCTGAATATCTTTCCCCTTTAATGCAGGTGTTTCTTTCAATTCGGAAATAGCCTTAGCCGCCAAACCCGGTTCTGTAAAAATACTTTTCCCGGAACCGCCGGTAATGCTGTCAGTACCGCAGCCCAGAACAGCCAGGACGGTAATAAACATCAAAACAATACCCCATATTCGTTTCATAATACCCCTCCCTAAATATAAACACGACACTACTTACTATTTTAATATTACAATACTTTTCAATTTTTTACTACACATGTATAACAAATAGATATGATTTTTATGATTTTTTATCAATACAGTAGACTCAACCTACCATCATTCTTCTTCCTCGTCTTCATCTTCACGATAATACAGAATCTCGTCTACAATATTACATTCTCTGCAATGTTTCAACAGCTTTTACTTTATCAATGATAGTCTTCACAATATTATCCAATCGACTGCCTTCATCATAATTGGCCGGACAGGCAAAATTAACGCGATTATCTTTAATCAGATTTTTCGCCACATTAATTCCGTTTTCCTGTTCCGGGTTATATACGGCAATGGCTTGACCACCATTCACCTTAACAAGTTTCATACATGGCACGTCGGTGAGTCCGTCACCAATATAGATCATGTTACTGAATGGTACTCGTCGTTCCACTTCCGGTGTATACTGATTCAGCTCTTTATCGCTGCTCGTAGTAATATCCAATACGCCCTTGTTAATACGGAACAAGAATTGTGTTTTGGCTGTATAGTTAACGGCAATCTTCGGCCATTCGATAAGACCGTTATAGTCATACTTGAATTCACAGGCGTAAATCTTTTTGAAAAACTTCGCAATCTCACTACCGTCGATAATTTCTTTCACGCCGGACGATACAATATAATGCTCTATTTGCACGCCTTTCGACTCACCGTAAGCACTGATGCGGTCGAACCAAGAAATTACGCCCGGAAAATATTCAATTCCTTCCCCTAGTTTATTTAACGTTTGCCGGGTAATCGGCACTTCATGGAGCCTACTCATCTTAACCATCATGAACATATACGCCAAAATACCGTCCATGCCGTCTTTATCGGTTAAACCATTAGCCTCACGCCAAAAATCCGCCGTCGTCATTCCAAGCTCCGGAATAAAACCATATTCCTGCATATCCTTAGTACACAACGTTTTATCAAAATCATACATCAAAGCCACAATCGGCTTTTCATTAGAACTCATAACTTCTCCTTTCTTGGCAATTGCTTTTATATACGCGAAAAGACTTCTCCATTCTGGGCAAGCTAGCCTTTCGTGCATGCACGCCGGATAGCGAACTGGAATGAAGAAGTCTTTATACCATTAAAAAAGCTTTCGTAAGAGCGCCCATATACCGACGCCTAGTCCCAACACAATAAATCCAATTAAAAATAAACCACCAAAGAAAGTTAACACACTAAAAAGAACAACTACGAGAGCTGCCATGATTAATTTACCCTTCCAGCCCACAGAGCTGAAGGTAAATACTTTTACGCCCGGAATTGTCTGCTGAAAATAATCATTAAAACCGGTGCCATCAGACATTTCATGAGTCTTGGCACGGTTTTCACGACGAATATCCTCTTCAGATTGCTCACGCCCGGTTTCATCTATGGTCACGCCGTCAAACGCACGACGTTCTTCTTCCGATAACACACTCGTCTGTTTAGAATCATAAGATTGTTTATCTTCCATAGCAATCTCCTGTGTTTTAAATCAAAGAATCGGAATTAATAGGTCTTACGCTTACTCATATGGAATTATGTATAACCATAATTCTATATTATATAAGCTGAAAACTTTTAAATTTATGCGTTCAAATGTTTCTGCAATAATTCGTTAACAACGCCCGGATTAGCGCGGCCCTTGCTGAGTTTCATAACCTGACCAACCAAGAAACCGATAGCTTTGCCTTTACCGCTCTTGAAGTCTTCTACAGACTTAGGATTATCGGCAATAACTTGTTTTACGATTTCTTCAATAGCACCGGTATCGGTAATCTGAACAAGACCTTGTTCTTCAACGATAGCTTGCGGATCTTTACCGGTTTCCCACATGGAAACGATAACTTTTTTCGCAATTTTACCGGAAATAGTGCCTTTGTTGATGAGTTCAATCATAGCGGCCAATTGAGCCGGTTTAACTTTCGCATCGGCAAAGGTAATATTGGCTTCGTTCACCATTTTGGACAAATCACCTAGCATCCAGTTAGCTGCTGTTTTAGCATCAGCACCGGCTTTAACAGCTTCATCAAGGTAATCGGCGGTTTCACGCATAGTTGTCAAAATCGCACTATCTTCTTCGGATAAACCGTAATCGGCTTGGAAACGAGCCATTTTTGCATCCGGTAATTCCGGTAAGGATTGGCGAGCCGCTTCAATCTGTTCATCCGTAATCACGATTGGTACCAAGTCAGGTTCAGGGAAATAACGGTAGTCGTTTTCCGCTTCTTTCTTACGCATGGACAATGTCATGCCCTTGCTGTCGTCCCAAGTACGGGTTTCCTGAACGATAGTGCCGCCGTCTTCCAACGTTTCCGCCTGACGAATGGCTTCATATTCAACACCTTTCTGCAATGCAGTTAAGGAGTTCATATTCTTAATTTCAGTTTTAGTACCTAATTTTTCGTCGCCCATCAAGCGTACGGAAATATTGGCGTCGCAACGCAAGCTGCCTTCTTCCATACGAACGTCGGACACGTCCAAATATTTGATGATGGAACGGATTTTTTCAACATAGGCACGAGCTTCTTCACCGGAGCGAAGATCAGGTTCCGATACGATTTCCAACAATGGTACACCGGTACGGTTGTAGTCAACGTTGGAGGAATCGGATGTGCTGATGGTATTGCCGCTGTGAACCAATTTACCGGCATCTTCTTCCATATGAATACGCGTAATGCGGATACGACGAGTTTTGCCGCCCACTTCGATATCAATATGACCATTCAAGCAGATTGGCAAGTCATATTGGGATGTCTGCCAGTTTTTTGGCAAATCCGGATAGTAGTAGTTTTTACGGTCGAATTTATTGAATTGTAAAATTTCACAGTTCAAAGCTAAGCCGACGCGAATAGCATATTCAACCACTTTTTGGTTAAGTACCGGCATAACGCCCGGTAAACCTAAACATACAGGGCAAACATGCGTATTTTGGTCGCCGCCGAATTCAGTAGTGCAACCGCAAAAGATTTTAGATTTAGTCTTTAACTCCGTATGGACTTCCAGCCCTACGACTGTTTCGTATTTCATAGTGTTACCTCCCCAATGGATGCGATTTTATTGCATTCCGGACAAGCCTGTTCGAATTTATAAGCCGTACGGAATAAGACTTCTTCACCCATAGCCGGTGCCAACAACTGCATACCGATTGGCATACCATTGGATGCAAAACCTGCCGGGATGGAAATGCCCGGAATACCGGCCAAGTTAACAGGGGTGGTACAAATATCTTCTAAATACATGGATAACGGATCGTTAATTTTTTCACCGAACTTGAACGCTGTATTTGGTGCAGTCGGTGTTAACAATACGTCTACTTTTTCAAAAGCCGCATCAAATTCGTTTTTAATCAAACGACGAGCTTTCAAGGCTTTCAAATAATAAGCATCATAATAGCCGGAACTCAATACATAGGTACCGAGCAAGATACGACGCTGTACTTCGGCACCAAAACCTTGGGAGCGAGTCTTCGTGGACATTTCAACCAAGTTATCAGCCGGTACACGCAAACCATAGCTTACGCCGTCGTAACGAGCCAAGTTGGAGCTGGCTTCCGCCAAAGCGATAATATAATAAGCGGATAAAGCATATTTAGAAGTCGGCAAGCTTACTTCTACGATTTCAGCACCCAAACCTTCGTATACTTTAGCGGCTTTTTCAAGCGCTTCACGGACTTCACTGTTGAGACCTTCGCCGAAATATTCTTTTGGCATACCGATTTTAAGGCCTTTTACGTCATTTACCAAGGCTTTCGTGTAATCAGGACGTTCGCCCGGAATAGACGTGGAATCACGATGGTCGTGGCCACTGATAGCGTTAAGCACGATAGCCGCATCAGTTACGTCACGGGTCACAGGGCCGATTTGGTCAAGCGATGAAGCATACGCAATAAGGCCGTAACGAGACACATTGCCGTAAGTTGGTTTTAAACCAACTACGCCGCAATAGGACGCCGGCTGACGAACAGATCCGCCCGTATCGGAACCCAAAGCCCACACAGCACTGCCCGCTGCTACGGAAGCAGCCGCCCCGCCGGAAGAACCACCCGGTACATACTCGGCGTTCCAAGGGTTCGTAGTTTTAGCAAATGCGGAGCTTTCGGAAGAACTACCCATGGCGAATTCGTCCATGTTAAGTTTACCAAGGCTTACATAGTCTTCACCGGTTAACTTTTCAACAACAGACGCATTGTATGGCGGTACGAAGTTTTCCAACATACGAGACGCACAAGTAGCCTGTTGGTCTTTAATACAAATATTGTCTTTTACAGCCCCCGGAATACCGGCTAACGGCGAAATGGCTTCACCGGCTGCAATTTTTTCATCAACTTTAGCTGCTACCGCTAAAGCTTGTTCGTGAGAATCCGCTAAATACGCATGTACTGTCGGTTCTGTTTTTGCTTTATGGGCAATTACGGCATTCGTTAATTCAACGGCCGACAATTCTTTGGCCACTAATTTCTGATGTAATTCATGAATGGTCACAGTGCTTCCTCCTATTCCTGTATAACGCGCGGCACTTTGAAGTAACCGTCTTCTTCTTCAGGTGCATTCTGCATTGCCAAATCATGTGGCAACGAAGGAATCACTTCGTCCTTACGGAATACATTGTGTAAAGGAACTGCATGGGCCATAGGTTCTACCCCTTCAAGGTCCAATTCTTCCAATTCAGCAACATAAGATAATACGTCATTTAACGCTTTTTCTACAGTGCCCATATTTTCTTCGCTAATATCTAAACGAGATAATAAAGCAATCTTTTTTATTTCTTCCCGATCAATTTTCATGCGTACACATCCTTTCCATTTTATTATTATATCAAATTGACTATGACAATACAAAATAAGCTGATATATTGCCTATTTTAAAAATCGTAGGGTCAATTTGTGATGTATTTCAAAAGGCCGCATCTATTGCCCATCTTTGTTTGATTCCAAAAGGCCGAATTTATTGCCAGTCCTTGATTAATTCTAAAAACTCCGTTTCATCCATGACGCGAATACCCAAAGATTCCGCTTTAGTGAGCTTACTGCCTGCTTCGGCACCGGCGATAACGATAGTTGTCTTCTTACTTACGGAGCCTGTTATCTTAGCGCCGTGAGCCGCCAAGAGTTCACCTGCTTCTTTACGCCCCATACTTTCAAGTGTTCCCGTTAAAACAATGGTTTCCCCTTCCAGTTCGGTGCCGCTCGGTTCCACCTGTTCTTCTGCCATAACAACGCCCACTTCGCGAAGGGCTGCAATGAGTTCCAAATTATACGGCTCTTTAAAATAAGCCACCAAGCTGTCCGCCATGGTCGGCCCGATTTCACTGACCGCCGTTAAAGTTTCAGCGGTAGCAGCCTGTAAAGCCTCCATAGTGGGAAAATGTTCCGCAATAGTTCGGCCTGCTTTAGCACCGATTAAGCGAATCCCCAAAGCAAAGAGCAGTCGACCGAGACCACGGGTTTTAGATTCTTCAATGGCTTTTAAGAGGTTCTGCGCCGATTTCTTACCCATGCGCTCCATCGTAACCAGCTGTTCTTCCGTTAATTTGTACAAATCGGCTACCGTAGCAATTAACTTATAGGCAATGAGGCTTTCCACAATGCTCGGCCCCAAGCCGTCAATATTCATGGCATCACGGGAGGCAAAGTGAATGATTTTTTCTTTTTCCACAGCCGGACAATGCGGATTACTGCAACGAACCGCGACTTCACCGGGTTGGCGCACGGTCGGAAAATCACAAATCGGACAGTTGGTCGGCATGCTAAATTCACGCTCTTCACCGGTGCGTTTTTCCGGTAAGGATTTAATGACTTCCGGAATAATTTCCGCCGCTTTATGAATCATCACATGGTCACCGATGCGAATGTCTTTGTCTTTAATAGAATCTTCGTTATGAAGGGTGGCGCGCGCTACATTGGTGCCTGATACAAAGACCGGCTCCAATTCCGCGGTTGGTGTCAAAACGCCGGTACGGCCAATATTGATAGTAATATCTTTGACGATGGTTTCTACTTCTTCCGGCGGATATTTAAAAGCCGTAGCCCACCGGGGGTCTTTAACGGTAGCCCCCAATTGTTCCTGGTCTTCAAAGGAATTCACTTTAATTACCATACCGTCCGTATCATAGGCCAATTCATGACGAGCCGTATCCCAATAAGCAATACGTTCAATTACTTCATCAATGGTTTGGCACACTTTGTAATTTGGATTTACATGGAAATGATATTCCGCTAAACGCTTTAATAGTTCACTCTGGGAGTGAATATCGGAGCCTTCCGAAGAACCTACAGCATAGGCGAAGAAGTCGAGGTTACGACTGGCTGTAATGGCCGGATCTAACTGGCGCAAAGAACCGGCGGCGGCATTGCGCGGATTTACAAACGTCGGCAAACCGGCCGCTTCACGCTCTTCGTTAATGCGTTGGAATTCTTTATGAGGCATGTATACTTCACCGCGTATTTCAATATACGGCGGTGCATTTTCAATCCAAAGCGGTACCGATTGAATGGTGCGCACATTATTCGTTACATCTTCCCCGACACGGCCGTCACCGCGGGTTACGGCTCTTACGAGAACACCGTTTTCATAATGAAGATTACAAGCGAGGCCGTCGATTTTAAGTTCAATGACATATTCAGGTCGATGACCGAGCTCGCGTTCGGTTCGTTCCGCAAACGTACGCACTTCAGCATCACTGAAAACATTACCAAGACTCAGCATTGGTCGTCCGTGTACGACTTTCGGAAAATCCCCTTCAATCTTGGCGCCTACGCGCTGTGTCGGTGAATAGGATGTGATAAATTCGGGATGCGCCGTTTCCAAATCGAGTAATTCCCGATAGAGTTTATCGTACTCATAATCTTCCATTTCCGGCGCATCTTTTACATAATACAAATATCCGGCATGAGCCAATAATTGTTGCAGGGCATGGGCTTTTGCTTCTTCCGTAGCCGCATTGGCTACAGCTGCTCTTAATTCATTCATTGCTGGCATAGTCTTTCTCCTACCGTCTTTTGTAAAACAATGATATAACAGGTTATTTTTCTAAACGCTTAACCGGTGCAAATTGAGCCATAATTAAGCGAACCCCTTGAGTTGGGAAGTCTATTTTTAACTTCAAGCCGGAACCGGATCCCTGAAGTTCGATAACCTTGCCATTCCCCCATTTGGAATGAACCGCCGTATCACCGACTTGCCAGTTTTCCACAACAGGATTACGCAAAGTAGGCTTCGTTACGGGACGAGACATTACGGATAAATGAGACGGTACATGACGCTGTACATCCTCACGCACTTTGCGTTTTGGTCGTAACTCTTCAATCAAGCCTTCCGGAATCTCTTTTAAGAAGCGCGATGGCAAATAGCCGTTGGTGCGGCCGAATACGGTACGGGTCGTAGCATTTAAAAGATACAGTTCTTTTTCCGCACGGGTAATCCCTACATAGCAAAGGCGACGCTCTTCTTCAATCTCTTCCGGATTCATGAGGGTACGGCTATGTGGGAATAAGCCTTCTTCCATACCGGCTAAGAAGACAATCGGAAATTCCAAGCCTTTGGCTGAATGAAGGGTCATCAAGGTTACTTTAGAATCAGCTTGTTCATACGTATCCACATCATTGACTAGCGCCACCTGTTCCAAGAAGTCTTGCAACGTGCCTGTTGGATTTTCATCTAAGAATACTTTGGCTACGGATAACAATTCACCGATATTTTCAACGCGGGCTTCGTCTTGAGGGTCCGTGCTGTCTTCCAATTCTTTAAGATAACCTGTTTTTTCTAGAATAGCTTCCAAAATCTGCAATACATTGTGGTTATCCATCATGGCAACCAAAGTAAAAATCAGAATTCCGAATTCCTCCAGTTTTTCCTTCGTTTTGCCCTTAATTGTCGGAATATTGCTTAACATGGTCAAACTCATGAATAAAGAATTGCCTGTTTCACGAGCATAATCTTGCAATTTAGCAACCGTCGTAGCACCGATACTGCGTTTTGGCACGTTAATAATACGCATCAAGCTCAAATCGTCAAAGGGATTAAAGAGTACCTTTAAATAGGCTAACACGTCTTTAATTTCTTTACGGTCGTAGAACTTCGTCCCCCCTACCATTACATAAGGAATGCCTCGTTTGATGAGGCCTTCTTCAAGGGCACGAGACTGAGCATTGGTACGATATAAAATAGCCATATTACCATACGGTACTTCATGAATATCATGCTGTTTGGCAATAGTTTCGCTGATAAAAGCCGCTTCTTCCAGTTCCGATTGAGCTTCGAAATGACGAATTTTCGGTCCCATATCTTTATCCGTCCAAAGGACTTTGTCGGGACGCCCTTCGTTGTTATCGATAACCGCATTGGCCGCTTCCAAAATCGTCTTCGTGGAGCGATAGTTCTGCTCCAGTTTTATGGTTTTAGTAGCCGGATAGTCTTTTTCAAAATCAAGAATATTCTGAATATCCGCACCGCGCCAAGCGTAAATACTCTGGTCCGCATCCCCTACGACACAAATATTTTGCCATTTGGAGGCCAATAAATGAGCCAACGTATATTGAGCATGGTTCGTATCCTGATATTCGTCAATCATGATATAACGGAAGCGATTACTGTATTTCTGAAGAATATCTTCACGGCTCTGCAAGAGTTTAACCGCTACCATCAACAAATCATCGAAGTCGAGCGCATTATTCTTGCGGAGTTCTTTCTCATAATATTCGTATACGTCAGCCACTTTTTGACTGTAAAAATCACGAGCTTCCATGCGAAATTCGTGGGCCATCAAGAGTCGGTTCTTGGCATCGGAAATAGCACTAAGCATAGCTCCCGGCGGAAAGTATTTATCATCCAGATTCAGGCTCTTCAACGCCCCCTTAATAACGGCTTGTGAGTCCCCTGTATCATAAATCGTAAAATTTTTGCTGTAGCCGAGGAAGTTATCCAGCTCAAAACGTAAAAATTTTGCACAAAAGGAATGAAAAGTGCTGAGCCAGATGCGATCCGCCATGGAACCAACCAAATCCTCCACACGGCTCTTCATTTCTTTAGCCGCTTTATTGGTAAAGGTAATGGCTAAAATTTCATAAGGATTTACACCCTGTGACAATAAATAAGCAATGCGATACGTCAGTACACGCGTCTTACCGGATCCGGCGCCCGCTACAATCAACAGTGGCCCTTCCGTAGTGCGTACTGCTTCTTGTTGCTCTTTATTCAAGCCGTCAAATATACTACTCATAACAGTCCTTTCTACACAGTGTAATCAGAATGAACAAAAACGTTGCCCTTTGCAACGTTTTTGTTTTACTTATATAGCTACTTAGTCGTATTATTTCATAGCTCCCAAGATTTGAGGAACGATTTGTTTTTTACGGGACAAAGTATTAGCCAAGAATACTTCCTGTTCCTTAGGTTCTTGACCGAAAGCAGCTTTAACGATAGCATCGGCATCGCCGGCGAATAATAAGTTAGTGCTTTCTTTCAAGATATCGGTAACCATGATGTAAGATGCAGCATATTTGTTAGATGCACGCAATTCTTCCAAAGCTTTTAACAAAGCAGCTTTACGAGTCAATACTTCTTCAGCGTTCATGGTAGTCAACTGACCAATGCTGATAACCTGACCGTTAGCACCGAATTCTTTCATATCTGTACGAACGATTTGTTCATCGCTGAAATCGGATACATCGGCACCGGCTTTCAACATTTCAAGGCCGTACGCTTCCAAATCCACACCGGCGATAGCAGCCAATTTCTTAGCTGTTTCCACATCTTTTGGTGTGCAAGTCGGCGAACGGAACAATACTGTATCAGAAATAATGGCGGATAACAATAAGCCCGCAATGTGTTTAGGAATTTCCTGACCGTACTGCCAGTAGAAGTTAGCCACGATGGTGCAAGAGCAGCCAACCGGTTCGTAATGGATGAAAATAGGGTTTTCCGTTGTTAAACCACCGATACGATGATGGTCGATGTTTTCGATAATTTCGGCATCTTCGATGTCGTCGATAATCTGTACTTTTTCATTGTGGTCAATTAATACAACTTTTTGTTTTTCTTTAGGTGCTTCCACTTTGGAGCGAACCATACCAAAGTAAGTGTCACCGTCTACTACCGGGAACGCACCGGCATGACCGCGGTCGAATTCTTTTAATTTTAATTCAGGGGAAACCAACTGACAACCCGCTTTAGATACGATGTCGGCGGCAGTTACAGTTTTCTTATCGAGCCAAGCACCGGCTAAAGCATCAATCAAACGACTTGGTAAAATTACGCCTACGAATTTACCGTCTTTTACAACCGGTACACGGTTCATGTCATGAGTGTTGCGCCATGCCAAAATATCTTCCAAGCTTGCAGAAGCATCAACAGCCGGTACTTTTTCCATAACGTCTTTAATGCGAACGGCAAAACTTGTCACGATTTCGGGATGTTCTACTTTGAAATAATCAAGCACGAAGGAAGTTTCCTTGTTAGCTTTACCGGCACAAATTGCTTTGGCAGGCATACCCATCTGGGTTTTCAAATTAGCATAACCTAATGCAGAACAGAAGGAATCCGTGTCAGGGCTCTTATGGCCGGTTACTAAAATTACATTTTCACTCATGTATATCACCTCATAAAAAAATTAGAATTAACGAAGTTAATTTATCTTATTCATTATACCATAAATTACCCTTCTGCAGTATGAGTAAATGAGCATTATAGCATGCTTTTTACAAACAAATATCTCCACCCGACACAATGTCGGATGGAGATATGAAATACAATTTTAAAATTTAAAAGTACACATATAAATAATTTACAAATCTTTTAGCTCAACATTGTAAATTATAAGAACATTACAAAGTTCGCAACAACGAGCGTAAAGCCGGCACCAATCATCGGAATGGCAGTACGTTTAACCAAATCAAACGGTGAAATACCGGCCATACCGGCGGCTAC
>NZ_HF986228.1:0-7781 GCF_000431435.1 Veillonella sp. CAG:933 | reverse complement strand
GGCGGCTACCACGATTACAGCCGTAATCGGCGAAATGGTACGGAACGCACTGGCGATAAAATGCATCGGTAAAATCATGAGGGCTGCCGAAACGCCGGTGGACGCCGCAATGGACGGCACCAAGTTAGCAAAGGCGAAGAACGGAGCGTTCCCCGAGCCCATAACGATGGAGGAAATGCCGATGATGGATACCATTACGAGGGTAATGCCGATACCGCCGAAACCGGACGTTTTAGCCCAGTTGATGAGGGCATCGATGGTACCGATAGCCATGAGGCCTTTGGCAAAGAGTTCGCCGGCTACGATAAGGCTGACTACGTTTGCCATTTGGCGACCCATGCCGTCGAAGTAAACCTGTAAATCAGCAAGCGTAGACTTACCCTCAAAGGTACGTAAATATTGGAAAATCATGCCCACAGTCGTACCGATTAACATGGCCATGATAATGTTCATCTTAATCCAAGAAATCCAGAGACTGGAGAAGGATAAAATTAAAGCGAGCGGAATAATCGGTAAAATCGCATAGTATAAAGGTGCTTTAACTTCTTTTAAGTCTTCATTGGTCATTTTTTCTTCGTGAACTACAGCGTCCTGAGCCACTACAATATGACCATCTCGTTTATCCATGTATTTTTGTACAACATAATGAAGTATTGCAACTACCGGGAATACCCAAAGAGCTACCGGTACCTGATAGGAATGCCAGTATGTTACAGGATCGATGCCCGCCAGTTCAGCGGCAAAGATAGTCCCTGTATCACTTGGACTCCAGTCGAGACAAAGAGTCGTTGCGATGGCAGCCGTTGCGGACAACTTACTTACGCCTAACGCAATTAATACAGGATACATAGTAACCATTAATAACATGGCCAAACCGGAGGCACTGTTAATAGCAAGACCGATAATCATCCCTACTACCCAACAAGCACTGAGTACTAAATACGGGGATTTTAATTTTTTAAGCGGTTTAATTGTCAAGGTAACTAACGCACGGGATGCACCAATGTGGTCCATGTAACGGGCAAAACCGGCTACGGCCATGATATTAAGGCCTAATTTAGCAGCACGTTCACTGAATAAAATGCGAATGAGTTCATAAATATCAAAAATAAAGTTACCCGTTTGTTGTTTAGCACCAAGAATTGTGCCGTAACCCATCAAATAGGCTAATGCTAATAGTACCATACCACCGATGAATAAAACGGCTTGCGCTTTATATCGTTTGAATACTAAAGTACCAATCCAGAGAATGACAATTACCGAAATAATAATATTCACTTACTTACCTCCTCACTACTACAACGAACCTACTGACGGCTATCCCCCAATAACCGTAGACACAACCCGGTGACTTTTAGATATATAATTATAATAAATCATCACCGTTACACCTCACCAGCTACGCATCGCCTCCTACATGTACACGTATGTACTTTATAATTACCATCATTATATCATGTATTCTTTCATTTAAGTTATACATAATATGCAACAATCGAATTATATGTAAAAAGCGAGTACACTCAAAAGAGCATACTCGCTTAATAATTTACAGGTCATGCACTTTAAAACTTACATTATTGTAAGATTTTAAAGTACCTAGACTGACGTATTAATGTTTTTTATTCTTACCGGCACCGATGTTTTCAATTAAGATGAACAACATCGGGATAACGAAGATGCCGAATAAGGTAGCAGATGTCATACCGGCTACTACGGTAATACCAATGGATACACGGGCACCCGCACCGGCGCCGCTGGAGATTGCGAGCGGAATACAACCTAAGATGAACGCTAAGGACGTCATCAAGATAGGACGTAAACGAATCTTCGCCGCTTCGATAGCCGCATCGACAAAGCGCATGCCACGCTCATCAACACGAATCTTAGCATATTCGATAATCAAGATTGCATTCTTCGCCGCTAAGCCGACCAAGGTCAACAACCCGATCTGTAAATAAATATCGTTGGTTAAGCTATAAGCACCGGTTAAGTTCAATAACCAAGGAATTAAAGCTGCCCCTACGATACCGGACGGTACGGAGAACAATACGGCAAACGGTACTTTCCACGATTCATACAAGGCGGCCAATACGAGGAATACGAAGATAATCCCCATGCCTAAGATAAGAATCGTCTGGGAACCGGCTTTAACTTCTTCACGGCTTTGATCGGCCCAGTCATAGTCATAGCCCTGAGGTAACGTTTTCGCTGCTTCTTCAAGAGCTGCAATGGCATCACCGGAACTGTAACCGTCCGCTTCAGAACCACCGATTTTAACAGCCGGATAGTTGTTAAAACGAGTGATCGTCGAAGCCGATGTTGTGGATACAGCTTTAACATAGTTAGCTACCGGATACAAAGTACCACTACTGTTAGCTACATAGATATTGTTGTTATTTTCCGGTGAAACACGGTAATCCTGGCTGGCTTGAATAACAACCTTATAAGTCTTACCGAACTGGTTAAAGTCATTAACCTGGATCGAACCGTAATAACCTTGCAAGGTCGTAAAGATATCAGACACACTCACACCATCTTGAGCCGCTTTATCACGGTTAATATCAAAATTATAAGTTGGTGTGCTATCAGTAAAGGTCGTGTAGATAGAACCAAATACCGGTTGTTTACGAGCTTCACTTAAGAAGTCATTAACAACGGTTGCCATTTCAGCTGTGGAATCCCCTGCCTTATTGATAATATACATGGAGAAACCACCGGAGTTACCTAACCCCGGAATTGGTGGTGGGTTCAACGGTAAAATAGTCGCTTCCGGAACGGTAGCGGCATAGCCCATTAATTTACCGATTTTGCTGTTAACATCCTGTCCGGCCCCTTTACGTTGGCTCCAATCGGATAAGGTAGCAAACATCAAACCGCCGCTTGATTTTTGAGCACTAGCTAAAATATCGAAACCGGCAATCCCTGCTTTATCGACAATATCCGGATCTTCACTCATGAAGCCCTGCACTTTATCGAGCACGGCAATCGTACGGGATAAAGTAGCCCCTTCCGGCAAGTTTACGGCTACCATGTAATAACCGTTATCTTCCGGTGGTACGAAAGCGGATGGCAATACGCGGAACACACCTGCGGAAACCAAGGCAAACGCCAATAAAGCAGCCACAGTAATCCATAAGTGTTTAGCCAAGCGAGCTAACTGATACCCGTACCAATCACTGAAACGTTCCAAGGCATCGTTAAATTTATTAAGTCCACGATGCAACAAGTTTTCATGTTCCTGCGGTACATGTGGTTTTAACATCATGGAACAAAGTGCCGGCGTCAAGGTTAACGCTACGAACGCAGAAATGGCAACAGATACGGCAATGGTCAAGGCGAACTGTTTGTAAAGAATACCTGTCATACCGCCCATGAAGGATACCGGCACGAATACGGACGCCAATACGAAAGCGATACCGACAACCGGACCTTGTACGTTTTTCATAGCTGCAATCGTTGCGTCATGAGGCGTCAAACCATTGACTTTAATTTCGTATTCAACCGCTTCAATAACAACGATGGCGTCATCGACTACAAGCCCTATAGCAAGTACCATCGCGAACAAGGTCAACGTATTGATGGTAAAGCCTAATACTTCAAACGCCGCGAAGGTACCAAGCAAGGATACCGGTACGGCAATCATCGGAATCAATGTGGAGCGCCAGGACTGTAAGAAGATATATACAATCAAAGCTACCAAAATCAACGCTTCTACGAAGGTCTGAACTACTTCTTCGATGGACGCAATAACGAAGTTCGTATTATCTACGATAACCGTATATTCAACGCCCGGTGGTAAACTATCTTTTTGTTTTTCCAGAACTTGCTTTACTTGACCGATTGTTTCAATCGCATTCGCATCACTTGTTAAAGATACGGTAAACACAGCCATTGGACGGCCATCACTCTTGGCATTAAAACCATAATCTTCAGAGCCAAGTTGGATAGTAGCCACATCTTTTAAGCGCAGCAAATTACCGTTGCTATCTGTTTTAATAACGATATTACCGAATTCCTGAGGCGTAATTAAACGGCCTTGAATGGAAATGTTACGATTAATTTGCTGTGTACTAGGCGTTGGATCGGTACCTAAAGAACCGGCTGCCGCCTGTCTATTCTGTGCGGAAATAGCACTGGTTACTTGAGCAATCGTTACATTATGCTGAGCCATTTTACTTGGATCGAGCCAAACGCGCATAGCAAAGTCAGCGCCGAATTCCTGCACACTACCAACACCTTTAATGGATTTAATTTCATCCATCATGTAGTTGGATGCATAGTTTTTTAAGAATGTCTGGTCATATGAATCAGCATCATTAGATTTCAACGCAAATACCAAGGACATATCGCCGGTAGATTTAGTTGTAATAACACCGACACTTTGTACTTCCGACGGTAAGGAAGCTAAGGCACGCTGTACACGGTTTTGAGTATTTACCGTATCCATATCCGCATCGGTACCCTGATTAAATTGGACTGTCAAAGAGTAACTGCCGCTGTTGCTACTGGTTGATGTCATGTAGTCCATATCTTGAACCCCTACGATTTGGGATTCGATTACGGACGCTACCGTATCACTTACAACGTCTGCAGATGCCCCGACGTAACTAGTCGTTACATGAACCTGTGGCGGTGTTATCTCCGGATAACGCGCAATCGGCAAGGTTAACATTGACACAAGGCCGACAATCGTAATAATCAAGGACAAAACGATGGCAAAGATAGGTCGGTTAATAAAAAATTTCGACACAGTATCCCCCCTTATTTCGTCTTTTCAATCTGGTCTTTAGTCAACGCCGTAGGGTTAACTGTTACACCGTTACGAATCTTGGTTAAGCCGTCAACAACAACCGTTGTCCCCGGTTTTATACCACTCTTAACAATTGTATAAATACCCTGAGTACCGCTTGTTTCAACCGGAGTCTGAGTAACTTTACCGTTTTCATCAACCGTAAATACGAAGGATTTATCGAGTACATACGTAATAGCTTTAGTAGGAACTAAGATAGCATCTTTAATAATATCCCCGGGAGAAACAACAGACGCATACATATTAGGTAATAACATATGCTGTGGATTTGGGAAGGACGCTTTAAACATCAACTGACCGGATGTGCTGTCGAGGTTTTTGGCGGCCTGCACCAACGTACCGGTGTACTGATAAATAGAACCGTCAGATAAACGAAGCTGTAATGATACATTAGCCAAATTCTGACCTTGCTTATTCTTCATGAAGTCAAGATATTCAGCTTCACTCATGGCAAATTCTACATATACAGGATCTACTGTATTAATAGTAACTAAAGTAGTGCTGCCGGCAGTTACATAAGCACCTAAATCGACATCATCCATTTCTAAGGTACCGTCAAACGGTGCATAAATAACTGTATCCTGCAAATTATCCTGAGCAATACGAACAGCTGCATCATTAGCCGCTAAAGCAGCTTTTTGCTGTTCCGTCGTGCTGGCTTGGGTATCCAAAGTCTGACGAGCAATGGCATCTTCATTAGCTAATTGCTGATAACGCTGCAAATCGCGTTCCGCATTTAAATAGGATGCATTGGACGATGCTGCATTAGCCTGAGCACTGGCTAAATTAGCTTCATACTGACGGGAATCCAAACGGAATAAAGGCTGGCCTTTAACAACCTGTTCGCCGCCATTAACATACTTCTCTACAACGTGACCGGAAACACGCGCATGAATGGCTGTACTATTCTGCGATGTAACGGTACCGTTAAAGGACGTTGCAATCTGTGTATCGGTGGCCACAATTTTATATGTGTTGACTGCAACTGCCTGTTGTTGCGCTTCTTCCTTACCGCAACCGGCAACCACCAGCATCATCGCCAACCCGGCTACAATGCCACCCAATAATCGAAACTTACTCATTCTTATCCTCCTCATTCAAAATACCATGCAATATTAAGTTCATAGCCTCTGACAAAAGCTCTTTGCAATCTTCCAGGTTAGCTAGACTATCGTAAAATACTATGCGTAAAACACCTTTAAACATAAGTATTAATACATCAATATCCACATCTTTAATAACACCTAATCGTTGTTGTTCTTTTAAAAAGTTCCCCAGTAACTCCCAATCTTTTTCAGCTGTACGCATTACTTGGTCTACCAACGATGGCACCGAGGCAAACATAAGTCGATAATGACCGCCGCTGATTGTCGCATACAAATCAGATTTAACCGTAAAATAGCGTTTGAGCTTAGTAACCGTATCCAAGTTGTCATCTTCTAAAATCTGCTTATGCAAATTATAAAAGTCCTGACTCTTGTCGAATAAAATACGCTCAATGATTTCATTCTTGGAATGAAAATTTTCATACAAAGTACGCTTACTAATATTAAGGCGCTTAGCCAAGTCATCCATACGAAATGACGAGCCATGTAACTCTATTTCGGCTACAGCCGCATCAAGAATTCGTTGTTTCATTGTCGCCTCCTCCATCAACATTCACACTGTAATTCCACATACACATAATGAATCACTTCCACACACTAAAATAGAAAAATAAGCAATCATTACACTATACTGCTTACCCTGTTTATAAGGATAATCACTACACTATAACAATCACTACATAACCGTACTTACCACAGTTCTGACATACTTTGCAGATTCTAAAGTAAACACTATATAAAAAATTGATAAGCATTACACATTACCAACATTTTTATTCTAAAAATGCTTTCAATTCAACTTATATAAAACTAATGAAAACCGAACTGAAAACTCTAGTACCACGTTTCAGTTTATCGAAAAAATATAATTTTGTCAATAATTATTATACTATATCCTACTATATTTTTCGATATAATAAAAACCCCTTTGTTTTAAAGTTAGCTTGGTCATAAATGCTGTTGTAAACAACATTACCGAGCACCTAAAACAAAGAGGTTTTATTAATTAAATATACTTTTCAGGATCAAGTTCACCGGTCATACGATTTCGTAAGTCACGGCGAGCCACTTCCATAATCCAAAGCCACCAAAGATGACCGAATAATTCAGACAAGTTTTCATCAAATGGGATTTCTGCCAATGGCGGTACCAAGCCCATAAGCGGCATTACGATTACATGAGCAAATAAATACACAAAGAAACCGAACACACATCCTTGCCACATTTTAATGCGTGGCCAATATTCAGCGATTACGCAATACATAATACCAAATACAATGGAGAATAAAACATGCACAATAAATACATCAAGCGGTAACTGAACACCGGAGAATGTATAGGATAAATCAGGCATATGTAACATATCCAACACAACTTTTGGCGGTGTTACACGAGACATGGCGTCAACCGGCCAGAAAATATCAGGATTACGCGGTGGAAAAGGCACTTCCCAACCCCACTTAGCAATGGCACCGATAATGCCGACTATAATACCGATTAAAACAGACAATCCTACACGACGTCTGCTTGGTTCTGTGATGTAGTTAAAACCTACTTTCATCACAAAGCCCCCTTTCTCTTGCAAATACTACTTTAATAATAGTATTTTAGCACTTTACTGATTAAAACGCCATTAAAAACGCTCAAATAAATTCAAATTCAATCAAATTTTTATATGTCAATTAAAGACATGAATAAAAATCATAATTAAAATGCATTTAAGTTTACCGATTTTTGAACAAAAATATAAAAACAGTTTACTTGAATTATGAGTAAGTTGACAGAATTACTATTGAATGTATCCAAATATAGGTGCCCATAATAAGTAAGATGGTTCTATAATTTATTTTGGGGCGCTAAAG
>NZ_HF986227.1:0-36663 GCF_000431435.1 Veillonella sp. CAG:933 | reverse complement strand
GTTTTTAGGGGTGTATTTCGTTACAGCCCCTTCATTTTTAGCTCTCATTTTGGTTGGCTGAGAAACCGTTTTTATATGTAAATTATACAATATTATTGTTTAAATATCTCCGTCTTACTCATCACATCATGACGTAATTTTTCTTCATCGATGGTAAGTAATTCGCGGTCTTTCATGACTACTTTGCCCGCTACAATCGTTGTCTGAACATCAGACGAATTAGCCGCATAAACCAAAGAGGCTACATCATTGTAACGTGGTAACCAATGCATGCCCGTTACATCGTATAAACAAAGATCGGCGCGATAGCCTTCTTTAATGAGCCCCAAATCGTTATAATCAAGTACTTTGGCCCCTTCAACGGTGCCTAATTGTAAGGCTTGATGGGCCGGAATGGCTTTTGGATCAAAGTGAGTTGCTTTATGGAGGGTTGCCGCTAAGCGCACTTCTTCAAGCATATCGGCATTATTGTTGCTGGCGGAACCGTCGGTACCGAGACCTACGGTAATACCTTTTGCGAGCATAGCCGGCACATCGGCAATGCCGCTGGCTAATTTAAGATTGGACTGCGGATTGTGAGCGACACGCACGTTTTTGGCTTTCATGATATCAAGGTCTTCATCCGTTAAATGAACGCCGTGAGCCGCCACACAGCCCGTATCAAAGACGCCTAAATCATTGAAGTGAGCAATCGGAGTTTTGCCGGTCGCTTTAATTACATTCTCCACTTCCCCTTTAGTTTCACATAAGTGGATGTGAATTTGCGCCCCCAAGTCATGGCTGAGGTCCATGACTTTTTTCATATATTCATCGGGACAAGTATATGGCGCATGTGGCCCAAGCATTACTTTGATACGGTCATTGTCAAAACCGTGCCAATCATTGAATAAATGACGGCTATCCACCAAGGCTTGTTCGGCTGTAGGTGCTACCCCGGCCATACCGCGTGATAAAACGGCACGAATGCCGGTTTCTTTTACCACCTTGGCCGTATCGTTCATGAAGAAATACATATCGCTGAAACAAGTGGTGCCGGAACGGAACATTTCAGCGATACCTAAGCGTGTACCAACTTCTACCAATTCATTGGTTAACTTAGCTTCGGCCGGCCAAATGGCCTTTTCCAGCCAATCCATGAGTTCCAAATCATCCGCATAGTTACGGAATAAGCCCATAGCGATGTGGGTATGAGTATTGACAAGCCCCGGTGCGGCTACACGACCGTGACCGTCTAAAATGAACGCCGCATTGCCGCATTCTTTAGTAATTAATTCTTGACCGAATGGCGTCTGACTTTCTTCTTCGGTCAAAATTTTATCGATATACCCATCTTTAATAATCAAAGTTACGTTACGCAACATGTCTTTGCCGGATTCGGCACTTTCCCCGGTAATGCAATCAATATTGCGAATTACAATATCAGCCATTTATATCTCCTTTAGTTGAACCGCTACCAACGTACTCTATTCGTATTACACGACACAATCGTTTGTGCCTATAACCCCAGAGCGCCGTCTCTTATTGAACTTTATGCAAATAATCGTATTGTTCTTGAGTCAAGGCATCTAAATCGTAGCCCATGTTCTGCAATTTAACTTTAGCAATACGAACATCCAGTTCATGCGGCAAAATATGAACCGTTGCTTCCATATCTTTACCATGGTCAAGCAAGTATTCCGCAGCCAATGCCTGCATAGCAAAGGACAAGTCCATGATTTCCGCAGGATGACCATCTCCGGCGGCGAGGTTAACAAGACGCCCACCGGCTAATAAATAAAGCGTACGACCATCAGCTAAGCTATAACCTTCGATATTTTTACGAACATTTTTATGAGACACAGCCACTTCGGCAAGTTCCACACCGTTTACTTCGCAGTCGAAATGACCGGCATTACACATAATGGCTTTATCTTTCATCACTTCAAAGTGTTGTTTGCGGATTACGTCTTTACAGCCGGTTACGGTGATGAAAATATCGCCGATTGGGGCTGCTTCAATCATAGGCATTACTTTAAAACCGTCAAATACGGCTTCGATGGCTTTAATCGGATCCACTTCGGTAACGATAACATGAGCGCCAAGTCCTTTAGCACGCATAGCCACGCCTTTACCGCACCAGCCATAGCCGGCTACGACTACATTTTTACCGGTAACGGTCAAGTTAGTGGTACGCATGATGCCGTCCCATAAGGATTGGCCCGTGCCGTAACGATTGTCGAAGAGGTATTTACAATAAGAATCGTTAACAGCAATCATTGGGAAAGTCAATTTATTTTCGTTAGCCAACGCATGGAGACGATGCACGCCCGTCGTTGTTTCTTCGGAACCGCCGATTAGACGTTCTTTAGCGTCCGTACGGGTGGTGTGCAACAAGTTTACCAAATCCCCACCGTCATCGATGATAATATGCGGTTTATGGTCCAAGGCTTTATTTAAGAACATGAAGTATTCTTCTTCGGTGCAGTCATGCCAAGCATATACGGTGAGACCCATATCAACGAGGGCTGCCGCTACATCATCTTGAGTGGACAATGGATTGGAACCGGTTACGATAACATCAGCGCCCGCTTCTTTTAAAATAGTAGACAAGTACGCCGTTTTAGCTTCCAAATGAACGCTTACTACGACGGTTTTGCCTTCAAATTTATGACTGGCTTTGAATTCTTCGCGCAAGCTGTTAAGGGCAGGCATAAAATTGGACACCCATTCAATCTTCTTGCGTCCTTCCGGTGCCAATTTAATGTCTCTGATTAATGATTCCATGATAACCTCTTCTTTCTTGAAAAACATCTATAGTAAAACCGATATAAGTAGATTTTGTAGTAATGAGTATGTAAACATAGGTAGGCCTGTTTTAGACTCAACTATATTATTTGAAATCCATCAATTGATTAATATAGAACGCGTTAGCGTACAAGCTTCTTTTGTAAATCTTCAATCGCTTTATTGTAAGGTGCTTTTAAAACGCCTTCTTCGGTAATAATAGCACTTACAAGTTCATGCGGTGTTACGTCAAAAGCAGGGTTCAAAACGTCGATTCCGTCCGGTGCGGTCGGGATACCGGCAAAGCATTTAACTTCATCAGCACTGCGCATTTCGATTGGGATGTCACTGCCTTTAGCCAAGGTAAAATCAAAAGTGCTGTACGGTGCGGCTACATAAAACGGAATATTATGGGCTTTCGCCGCCAAGGCTACGCCGTAAGTACCGATTTTATTGGCCACATCCCCTTCCGTAGTGATGCGGTCGGCACCGACGATAACAGCATCAATAAGCCCCTGTTGCATAGCATAAGCAGCCATGTTATCGGTTAACAAAGTAACAGGAATACCGTCATGGTGAAGCTCAAAAGCCGTTAAGCGAGCGCCCTGCAAAAGTGGTCTCGTTTCATCCGCGTATACCCGTTCTAATTGACCGTTAGCATGAAGTTCACGAACCACGCCAAGAGCGGTACCCAAACCGGCTGTCGCCAAAGCACCGGCATTACAATGCGTTAAAATGCGTATGCCTTTTTTTCCTTCGAAAAGAGTGGCCCCCGCTTTAGCCATAGCCGCGTTTAAACCTTGGTCTTCCAAATCAATAGCTTTTGCTTCCGCTTCGATTAACGGCAACGCGTTAATCATGGTGTCGCAAGGGAATACGATATTTGTTACAATACGGTCAATGGCCCAAGCCAAATTAATGGCGGTAGGGCGTGTCTCTTTTAACGTATTGGCAAACGTCAAGAAATTAGCTCGCTGCGTTACTTCATCAGGTGCCGATTCAATGGCCTCACGGGCAGCCAAAATAAGACCGTAACCGGCGGCCACCCCGATGGCCGGTGCCCCGCGGACACGTAATTTTTTAATGGCTTCTGCCACCTGACGCCAGTCGGTACAATCGATATATTCTTCCCGGTTCGGTAATTTCGTTTGGTCTAATAAAATCAAAGAATTACCATTCCAAGTAATGCTCTTCATAGATTCACTTTTTAAGGTATCCAATGTATGAACTGCTTCTTCTAAACTCATAGTAATTCGCCCTCTTTACCTAAGGCCGCTTTAAAACCGCCGTATTCGGCCAAACGATGATGACATGGTAAATCCTGATCCGGATTAAGTTTTTCAATCGTGCGCAAAATCAAGGCTTTAAATTTATCGGACATTTCCGCCATGATATCGAGTACTTCCTGATGCGTTAGTTCAGTCGGCGAAATACCGGCGGCAAAGTTGGTTACCATAGAAATCGTAGCATAAGCAATTTCCGCTTCGCCCGCTAATACCACTTCCGGAACATTCGTCATGCCCACCGTATCGGCGCCCAGCATTTTGAACATCTTAATTTCAGCCGGCGTTTCAAAACGAGGACCTTCCGTGCATACATAAGTACCACCGTTATGAGCGTCGATATTGAGTTCCGACGCTGCTTCCATAATCACCTTGCGAAGAGCCGGTGAATAAGGATTACCAACGCCTAGATGAACAACTTTTTTACCGTTGCCGTCAAAGAAAGTAGATACACGAGATTTTGTAAAATCAAGAAATTGATCAACCAAAACGAAATGGCCCGGAGCAAAATCCGTATTTAAAGAACCTACCGCCGTAGTGGATACAATCATGGTTACGCCCAATTTTTTGAGGCCCCAAATATTGGCGCGATAGTTAATCAAATGAGGCGGAATGGAATGACCTTTACCGTGACGGGCCAGGAATATAAGCTGTTTACCCTTATAGCTGCCGCTGGTATAAGCAATTTCACCATATGGCGTTTGCATAGTCTTTTCTTCAATATTTTCAAACATAGATGGATCGTACACACCGGTACCGCCAATAACTGCGATTACACCCATTATAGTCACCTCGTCTTATCTTTCTTTACAATTAGCTTTTTACTAAAAAAATAAACCTCCGGAGCCTGAGCCCCGGAGATTCCATACCTTAGTTACTGCCCTAAGGCTCGTCTATTCTATTGTACCACAATCTAACTGATTGCGTTAATCATTTGTTTTTGAAGGTCAAAACATGTTTATCAAAAAATCTGATTAATGAGCTGCCCCATCGTTACGGGACGCTTCCGCAAAAATCTGTTTCAATTCATCACGGCTGAACTGATATTTTTCATTGCAATAATGACAAACAAGCTCAGTCGTTTCATCTTCTAGAAGCTCTTCCTTGTCGGCAGGTTGTAAGGTAGCCAAAATTTGTTCAAACCGTTCACGGCTGCAAGTACATTTAAAGGCGACATCTCCTTCATATACCTGTTCACACGTCAAACCGGCCAATACTTTTTCCACTAACCCTTCGCCATTAGGATGGGCTTCTAAATAATGAGAAATTGGTCCCAATTCATTAATATTAGCTTCTACTTGTGCCAATGCTTCATCAGTTGCATCCGGCAAAGCCTGTACGAGAAAACCGCCCGCAGCCTTAGTCGTTCTGTCCGTATTTACCAGAACCCCCAAGCTGATAGTGGCCGGAATCTGTTCCGATGTATATAAATAATAGGCCAAATCTTCAGCCACTTCACCGGTCTGCATAGGGCTTTGGGACGTGTAATCTTGACGAAGTTTGGTAAAACGAGTTACCTGTACTTCACCGTCATGACCGACAGCAGCGCCTACATCGAGTTTGCCTGCATATTTTAAAGGCACTTCCACATGCGGGTTATCCACATAACCGCGCACTGTGTTGTCGCTGAAAGCGTCCACATGAACAACGCCTAACGGGCCTTTACCGTTCAAGCGTAAGCTTACATTTTCTTCGTTTTTAAAATCCCCTGCCATTAAAAGGGCCCCTGTCATGGTACGGCCGAGAGCCGCCGTAGCTACAGGGCTCAAATCGTGACGCACTCTTGCTTCTTCTACAGTGTCAGTCGTTACGGCAAAGGCCATACGTACACCTTCTTTAGTCGTATAACGACGAATAAAATCCATATCTATTTTCCTTTCTGATACGTATAACTTAAAAATATACGTATAACTTAAAAATTCAACTTAAAATTAAATATAAAATTCAACATAAAATTTAATTCTAGCATTCACTTTAAAATTCGATTTAAAAACTAAACTAGAATATTAAACTCAAATATTAAACTCAAATATTAAACGTCAATAAGTAAACAGTGCCAATTATACTTCCAATAATTGGCACTGATACTCACTTACTATAAAACTCTTAGATTTGTTCCAACAAGTTAACCATTTCAATAGCGCCCATAGCACAATCGAAACCTTTGTTGCCTGCTTTAGTGCCTGCACGTTCAATAGCCTGTTCGATATTTTCAGTCGTAAGAACGCCGAACATAACAGGAACGCCTGTTTCAAGGCTGATATGAGCGATACCTTTGGACACTTCGCTGCATACATAATCATAATGAGTCGTGGATCCGCGAATTACAGCACCGACACAGATAATGGCATCGTATTTGCCACTGAGAGCTGCTTTTTTGGCAACGATTGGAATTTCAAACGCGCCCGGTACCCAAATTGTGTTAATATTTTCTTCCGCTACATCATGACGTAACAATGCATCCATAGCACCGCCGATTAATTTAGATGTAATGAATTCATTAAAACGAGAACCGATAATAGCAAAGCGTTTACCTGTGCCTAATAATTTACCTTCTGTAACCATCATAATAGCCTCCTAATAGTCTAAGGGATTTTCTAAAAATTAAAGCTTCAACTTCTTCTAAAATATAATAATTGGCTCATCTTATTATAGTAAATGACCCATTTTTTCTTTTTTTGTCTGTAAATAACCGGCATTGATGTTATTAGCTTTTACAATCACCGGAACCCGTTTATTTACTTTGATACCCCAGTGTTCCAAGCTGTTTTTCTTAATTGGATTATTGGTGATAAGATTTACACTCTTAATGCCCAAGAAACGAATAATTTGCGCTGCCAACGAGTATTCACGCATATCAGGCGGGAAACCTAATTCCACATTCGCTTCCACCGTATCGAGGCCTTTTTCCTGCAAGGCGTAGGCTTTAATCTTATTGGTTAAGCCGATACCGCGACCTTCCTGGCGCATGTACACAACAACGCCCTTACCTTCTTTTTCAATGGTGCGTAAGGCATTGTGAAGCTGTTCGCCGCAATCGCAACGTTTGGAGCCGAACACATCACCGGTGAGACATTCGGAGTGAACACGAACGAGTACATTTTCAAGGTCTTTCACATCGCCTTTAACGATAGCTAAATGTTCTTTGTGATCCAAGTAGTTTTTGAAAACGAAAATCTTGAAATCGCCGAATTCAGTCGGCAAATTAGATTCAGCTGCCAAGGTAATGATTGGTTCGTGCAATTTACGGTATTCGATAAGTTCGGCTACGGACGCAATTTTTAAATCATGTTTTTCGGCAAAAGCCAACAAATCATCGAGACGAGCCATATTGCCGTCATCTTTGGTAATTTCGCAGATTACGGATGCTTCCTTAAGGCCTGCCAAACGGCATAAATCGATAGATGCTTCCGTATGACCCTGACGAACCAACACGCCCCCTTCTTTATACTGCAATGGGAATACATGGCCCGGGCGACGGAAATCTTCCGGACGAGCTTTGCCGTCAACCAAGGCACGAATCGTCAACGCACGTTCGTATGGCGACACACCGGTAGTTGTATCCACATGGTCAACACTTACGGTAAAAGCCGTTTCGTGATTATCTGTATTTTTCGTCACCATTTGACCGATTTGAAGGGCGTCCAAATCCTCTTTTTTCATAGGCGTACAAACGATACCACGCGCTTCTTTCACCATGAAATTGATATTCTCCATAGTGGCAAATTCAGCGGCAACCATGAGATCGCCTTCGTTTTCACGCTTCTCGTCATCCACGATAATAACCGGTTTGCCAACCTTAATATCTTCTAATACTTCTTCAATGGTGTTCAATGTTTTTGCCATACTAGCATCTCCTTAAAACATGAATTGTAAATCTATAAAAATAAACTGTTATGAGTTTGTTATTGCTTGTTAATTATGTATTGCTACTTATCAGATAAAACCTTTGCTCATGAGCCAGTCTTTTGAAAAACTCTTTGACTCCTGCTTGGCCTCACCGGTTGCCCTCGAAGCATTGCCTGCTTCGGAACCCGAACTAGGTTCTTTGTCGAGCGTCATAAAATGACGGATATAGCGACCGGCTATATCGGTTTCTAAATTCACCACCGTACCAACCTTGGCATTAGCCAATACAGTATTGGCGATGGTGTGAGGAATGATAGAAATTTCAAAATACGTGCGCTCTCGTTTAGAAACAGTAAGACTCGCTCCGTCAACGGCGATAGAGCCTTTGTAAATGATGTAATCAAGTACATCCGGCGTTGTTTCAATGGTGAACACTACCGAATTATCCAACTTGCGGATTTGACGAATTCGTCCTTGCCCGTCTACGTGACCGGCTACCATATGACCACCGAAGCGCCCGTTTGACGCCATAGCTCGTTCCAAATTAACCGGCTGGCCGGATGTAAATTTAGAAAACGTCGTCATATTCACCGATTCAGGCATGACATCAGCCACGAACTGTTTGCCCACAAAAGATGTTACGGTAAGGCAAACACCGTTAACCGCAATGGAATCCCCGATTTTCATATCTGAAAAAATCACGTCACCCGCAATGGTGAGCCGCATGGCCTGCGCATTCCGTTGAGCGCTGACCACATGACCCACTTCTTCAATGATTCCCGTGAACATAGGCACCGCTCCTTCCTGCTAAATAGGTTTCTATTCGTATATTATTAGCTAAAATTTCAACCGATTCAAAGACTAAATCAACACCGTCGGCCAACTGATCAATGCCGGTACCGCTGATGGCACCTAAAGCGGCTTGACCGCCGATTATGGTGTTACCGATATAAGTTACGATTTTGTCAAAAGCTCGTGCTTCCACAAATGAGGCAATAACCTGACTGCCCCCTTCTACAAGGACCGAAGTAAAACCAAGTTCAGCCATTTTTGTTAAAATCTGTTCAATCGGCAGTTGCCCTTTCGTCGCTCCGGATTGTTTTATCGCTGTAGCATCGCCTGTGTCAGTCGCGACAGTCGTATTAGTCGTATTAGTCGTATTAGTCGTATCGGTCGTATTAGTCACATTAGTCCTATCATCCAAGATAATCACTTGCGCCCCCACATCTTCAAGAACTTTTATACGTGAAGTTTCACACGCAGAACTTACAAAGATATATACTTTGCGATGATCCTGCTTAAATATATTGGCATCCGTTGGTGTACGGCCCATACTATCGAGAACAATTACGTCCGGCTGATGCACCGCATACTCATTAACATCCTCCGGTTGCCAACGGCAATTAAGACTCGGATTATCGCTCAATACCGTGCCGATACCGGTTAAAATCGCATCATGAAGGGCTCGAAGTTTATGCCCGTCCCTGCGTGCCGTTTCATTCGTAATCCACTGCGAATGACCGGTCCGCGTGGCAATCTTACCGTCCAGCGACATAGCCGACTTCAAGGTAACAAAGGGCTTGCCCGTTTTTATAAACGTCAGAAAACCTTCCACCAGTTTGGCACATTCCTTTTCCAAAATGCCGGTAGTCACTTCAATCCCCGCCTCGCGAATCATCTGAATACCTTTACCGGCAACCAACGGATTCGGATCGATTAAACCAACTACAACACGTTTAATGCCCGCTTCGATAACTCGTTTCGCACAAGGCGGTGTTTTGCCGTAATGCGCACAAGGTTCGAGCGTTACATAAAGTGTCGCCCCTTTGGCATTTTCACCGGCTGCCTTTAGAGCATGTACCTCGGCATGAGCCTCGCCGGCTTTTTGATGATACCCTTCGCCGATGATTTCACCGTTTTTCACAACAACGGCACCCACCATTGGATTGGGATGGGTAAATCCGGTCGCCCGCTTGGCCAACGTTAATGCCCGCAACATATACTGCTTATCTTGTTCATATTCAGCTGTCTGCGGCTTCCCCGTATATTGTTCATCTCTCATATTATGAACTCAACTCCTAACAAAAAAGGAACTATAGTATCTATAGTCCCTGAGTTATTTACGTTATATATCGTTTATTGTTTACAATTGCTGAAAGCCTTCAATTACCTCTAATTGATTCACAGCAAATCAAAAGGCAAACGCCTTGAATCCTAACAGCTTAATTAAAACGCAAACGTATAGCGTGTCTTTTCCCATCCAGACTATACTGTCGGTCTCGGAATCGCACCGAGTCAACCCATTTCAGAGTTTGCGGACTATGACCGCCGGTCAGGAATTGGAATGCTTACATTCCGCACCTTGCCTCAAAGACTATCTATATATAATTATTTAAGATGACTCTTCCGAATCTAATTAGTATCAAATCGAGCATCTTTTCTATAGTTGATTATACTATCATTTAGCTGATAGTGCAAGAGGTTTGCACTATCCGTTTTTGTCTTCTACCGGCGGCTCTATTTTTCACATTTCCTTTTTTGATTGCCAGTTCGCCAAATTGGTTAATATAACCGCTGCCGTAACTAAGTGTGAGAAAATATAGGCCCCAACGGAGCGAAGCTAAATTGACGGCTAAACTTTTCAAAACGCGTGCCACTTTTTCTTTATGAGGCTGTGAATTAAGAAACTTCGGTCCGCCTTGATGTGACTGATTATTAGTACCCGCCGGTACATCGTTCTTGGTCGCTTGTTGTGAAAACGCATTCAAAAAGGCGGCTTCAAAGGCATGAAAAGACTGATGGACCGATTCTATTTCACGGCGTATATAAGGCCGTGGAATCTTTTTCGAAACTTCAATGTAGCTTACCATGTTCTTCAAACGCTCTACTATGTCATACAAATCCATAGTTCGGCATAATAAAATTTGGAACGGCGAGGGCAATTCTTTATAACCAAAATTAACTAAAGCTACATTGATATCGCGTATGATACGCCGGCATCCCTTGAGATAAATGCGACCATACGTAAACTCCCGTCTCTCTTTAGATTTACAAGTCATTTCTTTATTGCTTAGCCTGGTAGCATCGATTAAATCATGCAGTGAAAATGGGGCTAACATGGAGTACCGATTATGAGTAAGACAGGTATAACGCTGCTCATAATGCACTAAGTGACATATTTTAGAAATAATGATATGGGCATCCTCGACATAAGCTGCGTATTCTTCTCGCTCCCAAAGCAATTCAGGATCCATGGCTTTCATATAACCATCGTTGAACATATCCACGATTTTATCCGCATGCCGCCTGGAAAAAATATTTAATTTCAAATACTCCACTAAGAGCATGTATCCTTCATTAAAAGGCTTCATTACAGACTCTATAGGCGCAGTATCGAGCAACGACTCCTGCAGCCGCTCCTCCAAAATACACAGGAAGAAATTAAGATACTGTGGAATTATAAAATCTTTACCGGCATCAATACAATACGTTCGCTCAATCGAAGTATACGTGTCATTTTCCGCCATATATACAACACTCCCCTATAACGATAAATCCCCGCGGTCAATTAATTTAAATTCAGAAGATTCTTACCAACGCAATAATGCATACTCTTAGTCATAAACAAGACTAGAACCTGTCAACTGACCTCGTTTTTGTTAAAATACTTAGCCGCCTTCTTCCGAATCATCGTACCCATTTGAAATTCGCTACACTTAATACATGCGTTACTAAGCTGTTCCAATGGATTTGCTTACCCCCAACTACCGGCTCTCCATATCCGATATATTTCCCAAAAAATAGCGTACTAATATCATCATTTATTAGTCATTATGAAACTGCAATCATGAAAAAATCAGACATATTACCGACATGCTCTACTCTATACCTTGGCACGCAATAAATCAAGATTCATAAGTGGTAAACTTTTTCGAGTTTTCTCCGGATTTGCCTGAAAACCGCCGCTTTACTATACTAAGACTAGTGATTGCAATACACGTTTCAACAAATTAATCTGTAATATCAGAACGACTCTGTTTGTTACCGGCGAATAACTCAGTTCGTAACAGTAAAACAAATCAGTTCGTAACAGTATAACAAATCAGTTTGTAACAGCAGGCTGAAAAACTTAAAAATGAAACATCCTCGAGGAATTCTTTAATTTAAACGTATAAGGAAAAGAGGTTTTTACTATGACTCCTAATGTAGCATGGAGCGATAATCAATTAATGGCAACTATTAACGCAGCGCAGCAAAATAATGAGGCCGCTCTCAAAGCATTATGTCACAAATACGAGGGTCTTATTCACAAGTACGCTCATGTAAGCGCCGTGCAATGCGAAGCCAATGATATAGAAAGCTTACTGTGGGAAGTGTTCATTAGGGCTGTCAAAGAATACGACATTAACGGCGACGTCCCCTTCTCCGGTTTTGTCAAAAGTCGGATTAAATACGGTCAATACAATGCGTTTAGAAAACTTAGAAAACAATGGCAGCGGGAAACATTTATTATGGATCAGGCTACTGACGGTGACAATAAAACCATGACGTTTGAGGATATCTTAGCTCCTTCCGACAGTGCCGAAACAACGGCTTTAGCTAATGCAAATAAAAAAGCCGTAGCACGAGCCTTCAAGCGACTCATGCCACAGCAACAAAAACTACTCTATGCTTATTATATTGAGAATATTCCCCTGGCTCAACTGGCCAAACAACACGGCATCAGCCGCCAGGCCATGCAGCAACATAAACATCGAGCGTTAGCTGCATTGACCGTATTTTTTAACGATGAACTGAATCAATAACTATGAATAGCAATAAATACCCATGAATAGCAATGAATAACAAGAAATAACAATAATAGTTATAAGTACGTCAGTGAGGAGTTGCAAAAGATACTATGAAAATGAATCAGTTAAATAAACACTACGGAGTTGATGTAAGCGAACATAATGGCATTGTAAATTGGCAAGAGGTACGTGATGCAGGCATCGAATTTGCCATCATACGCCTTGGCTATGGTCGCGGGCATTTGGATAGTCAATTTTATCACAATGTAAACGGTGCCTTGAATGCGGGCATAAGCATTGGCGTATACTATTATTCCTATGCGCAAAACTGCAATGATGCCATCGAAGAAGCTGCTTTTGCTACCCATATCTTAAATGACTGCGGTCTCGTCCCGGCAAGACTGACTATGGGCCTTTGGTATGATGCGGAAGAAGCCCCCTACTGGGACACACAACAAATCACCAATCGTTGCAGTGCCTTCATCAATACAGCCTGGCAAGCCGGCTACGCCTATGCCGGGGTGTACGCCAATTTTGATTGGTGGACCCATCACATCGACGGTACCCAGCTCATGTGCCCTAAATGGTGCGCCCAGTATAATAGCAGCTGCGATCTACCATCGGCTCACATGTGGCAATATACCGATTCACTGAGGATTGGTGAAAAGATGTTTGACGGGGATGTGTTTTGGTCGTAAAGTAACTTTATTGAAGTTATAAAGACTTATTCAAAGAATAATATACTTTTATAGTAGAACCGGCAGTGTAAGAACATTGCCGGTTTTTATTTTCCATATTCTTTCAACTTTCCTCAAGAACATATTTTCGAAATAATCTTTAATTATGAACAACAAAGGAGTATACTAATAATCAAGAGCCGTTGTAGTGTGACTAGGTCATCTCCTTTAAGGAGGTGAGATCATGAGTGTATTCGAAGCGTTATCCCTGATGATAGCTTTTGCTACTCTAGTGGTCTTGATTCTTAAATGAAAAATGACCTAAATCGCTAAAAGTAACGACTAGGCCATTTCTCATTTTACTAGTTTTACTGGAGATGAGCCTAGCGTTGCTACACACTATGACGGCTCGTCTTATATATATCTTAACGCATTAACATATAAGCGTCAAGTAAAGCAACTACTGACTAAGCTAAGGGAATTAACTTACTCTTTCTTGCCCTATCTCAACATTAGTGTTAAGAAATTATTTACCAAATATAATGTATCAATATATAGAGCCCAATCTTGATGCAAACGATTAATAGCATCATAAAGTTGATAACAATACCGACAACGGATTTTAACACATAGAACTTACCGCCCGGTTGATCCCAGATATCGGATACGTTGCCGCAATTGTAACATTCCGTAATCTTCTTTTCGTCATAAAAACCGGCAATGTCCTTTTTCAGATACACTAATTGCAGCATTGTAAAACAACTTACAACATAGAACTCCAGTGCATAAATAATCGGCTTAACTATGGTCGGTGGCAAGTCACGGTAACCGGTTTCATAATAAATTACCGTACCATAGCATAAAATCATCAGTCCTAAAAAGAACCAACGCATTTTGATAAGTGTATCCCAATATGTCTGCATGGAGTCTCTTATTACTGTTAAAATGCCAAGCCATAAGAGCGCAACTATTAAGATCGGCAGTGAATAGTAAGGCGGCGTATATAAAAAGGAACCTAAAATCGGTATACTGCCCAAACAAAATAAAATATTTACGAAAAATCGAGCTTTTTGAGTTTCCCCACGATTACTAACCAGCATCCAAACCGTGTTCAAAACCCACGCTCCGATGACAACAATAAAAGCGTCAAACAGGGGCATCCCTACGCCAACTACTTTATGGAATATAGCAGCTATCGGTAGCAACAATACAAAGAAAAACGACAGAAACATAAATATTTTAGACTCGGACCGGTCAATAAACCGCTCTTTTAATGGCTTATTGTCATTTAGGAAAAATAAATACTTAATACGTTCCATACTTTCTACCCCCTACGTTACCTTACTCAAAAGAATTAGTGTATCAATACTGTTACGGATTTTGAGGATTCACGTCGCAGTGCCATGGGCTACTTTTGAGCATATAAAATCACCCCTACATCCGGTTACATGGTTAATATAACATAGTACCCGGACATAGGGGTGGCCCAATAAAAAACAGGTCAAATCTTTCACTAATGTTGACCTGTCTAAAATTTCTTATTTATGTTTTAAAATATCATCCAGCTTAGTAATCAACTTTTGCTTCTTACGCTGTGAAGCCTTTTCAAAATCAATAACATCTGCCATAAGTAACCTACTTTCCATACGTTGTTAACGGGTTATGCGAAATAACAAGTTATTACAAGCTATTTCAAGCCAAAAATGTGCAAAATTACTTAACCATAACAGGCAAACTCGCAATAATACGGTCTTAGCTTAGTCAATATGTTACCGCAAAATAGTACTGTTAGAACAATACCTTTTTATCTGCTTCGGTTATAGTCAGAAAATATGTTACGTCTACGTCCAGCCCTTCAGCAATGTCCAGTAACATAGCAATCGATACATTCTGATTATAGGCACCGCGTTCCACTTTATTTAAAGTGCTGGGACTAATGCCTATTTTTTCGGCCAGTTCGCGTTGCGTCAAGCCACGCAGGGTACGGTAATATGTAACTTTGGCGCCAATACACTTAAATAAACTGTTCTTTTGTTCGTCCATATTATCAAACTCCTCATTCATATCTTACTACACAGTATGACATAAATGAGCCCATCATGTAGCACATAAATAAAACCCTTATTAATATGATATATGCCACATAGCATCTTAATAATCAACAAATTTTACATATTAAAAAATGTGTAAAATTAATGAAAATCATGTTAATAATAGGATTATTTTTATCAAATTAAAATGTATTTTGACAACGAAAAAAGTGGCGACATCAATCGCCACTCTCCTATAAAGACCTCGCATAGCGAATTCTATAATTATACAGAAATAAACCTGATTGCCTTCCCTTCGCCGGTAAACGCCTATATATTAAGCCTCTTCCTTACGATGTTTGCACTTACCCGCTGTTTCACCATGCATAATGCGACGGAAGATTTCATGGGCTTCTTCGTCGGATTTACCTTCTTCTACGGCACGGTTAGCATGGGATAAGGCTTGACGGAATTTTTTATGAGCATCATCATTAGGAACTTTGTCCAAATCTTTTTTAGGATCAAAATCCATGATGAGCTTAAATAAAGCATGTATTTCTTCACTGGACATCCCCTGTTCTTTTGCCAATTCCATGTGACGCATCGCACGTTCATAACGAGCTTTACCATGTGGATCTGTTGGAATTTCACGAGTAGCGTGTTTACATTTCATAATTAATCTCCTTTCAAGAGATAACGTATTTCAAAGTAAAAAAGGTATAATTGCCTTACAAGACAATTATACCTTTTTTATCGAATTTCTTAAATATAATAAACAATGAAATTTTTTCATGTTTATTCTACAGTTTTAATTTTCGCACAGCTTCCGTTACATCCGCAGCTTGCGTAATCGCCGATATAACCGATACTCCGTCGGCGCCGCTTTTAACAATATCCGCCGCGTTATCGACCGTAATACCGCCAATGGCAACAATCGGCAAGCTTCCTGCCACCTTGCGAAGTTCTTCTACACCGTCAAGGCCAATAGGCGCTTTTGCGTCGTCTTTTGATTGGGTACCGTAAATAGGTCCGATTCCGATATAATCAGCTAAATCAACACGGGAAGCCGCATATTCTTCCGGTGAGTGAATGGATAAACCAATAATTTTATGTGGAAAACGACGGCGCACGTCTTCAATCGGATCATCGTCTTGACCGATATGAACGCCATCCACGTCTAATGCTTCTGCCAAGTCCATATCGTCATTCATGATAAATGGCACCTTATATTCTTTGCATAAGGCTTGCGCCTGTTTGGCAAAATCCAATTTAGCTTCACCGGTTAAAGAGCCATGACCTTTTTCACGGAATTGAAACATAGTAATGCCGGCCTTTAAAGCGGTCTCAATACAAGTGAGTGCAGCTGTAAGCGGATTGTTTGCGGACTTAAAATCTTGTGTACCGCAAATAAAGTATACCTTTAACTCTTCGGCTTTAAAACTATTTTTCATCAGTTTACGCCTCCACGTCCGAATCCTGAATCCGATATAAAGCATTCAAGAATTCAATTTGAAAACTACCTGGTTCAACCTTGTTATATAGGTGTTGACATTCTGTCTCCGCCATTTCACCGGCTATGGAATAGGCTTTGAGCCCCCATAAGGCAGAATTAAAGATTTCATCGTCTTGTAGTTGTGTAGAACCGATAAAGGCGCCTAAAAATCCGCCCAATAAGCAGCCTGTGCCGACAATGAGCGGCATCATGGATGAGCCGTGTTCAAATTCTACCGTCCTATTGCCGTTCGAAATACCGTCAACCGGCCCCGTGGCAATGCTTGTGACGCCAAATAACTTAGCGCATTGTTCAGCTAACTTACCCGGATTAGCTACGCCTTCACTGTCGACGCCTTTAGTTGCTACCGTTTGCGCTTCCAAACCGTCACCCGTTGCCGGATTATCAGTTTTTAATTTACTAAACTTTTCACTAACCAAGGCGGCAATCTCACCGGCATTACCGCGCAATAAAATAATTGTATGCTGTTCCAATAAGTCCATAGCAATCTGCTTCCGAAATGCACCGGCGCTGCAGGCTACCGGATCCAGCACAACCGGCACATTTAGCTTATTGGCCAATGCTACAGCTTTTTTGTAAAAAGCCGCTAACTCCGGATTTACGGTCCCAATATTTACCAATAATGCCTTGGCGTATGGCAATAAGTCTTCCAAATCCTCGATGCAGGAACTCATGGCCGGTGACGCACCAACCGCCAACAAACCGTTGGCGGTAAAGTTTTTTACCACATCGTTGGTTAAACAAATTACGAGGGGATTTTGCTCCCGTAATAATTTTATATATGACATAACTCTTCATTCCTATTTATTATTCAATCTTAAAATCAGCTTCATCTCACACGATGACCATGTGATTTACCGGGCCGTGACCTTTGCCGAGTCCCGGATTTTCTTTGATGGCTTTACTGATAAAATCCTTGCCGATGCCAACGGCCTCTACCAAAGATTTACCTTTAGCAAGTTCCGCCGTGATGACAGCGGAGAACGTGCAACCCGTGCCATGGGTGTTTGGCGTATCATAGCGTGGACTTTCAAAGGTAACGAGTTTTTCACCTTTAATATACAGATAATCCTTCGCTGTTTCGCCGAAATGGCCGCCTTTGATAATAACGGCTTTAGGGCCCATTTCATTTAAAACAAACTGAGCTGCTTTTTTAACATCAGACTCGCTTTCAATGGCAAAACCTACCAAATATTCTGTTTCCGACAAATTAGGCGTCACCAATGTGGCTACCGGCATTAATTCCGCTTTAAATTGGTCTCGTGCCTGCGCATCGATGAGATGATCGCCGCTGGTCGCCACCATAACCGGATCCATTACATATGGCACAGAGCCGTCCACATATTTACGAATGATGCGCATCATATCTACATTCGGAATCATGCCCGTTTTTAAAGCCAATGGCGGAATATCTTCAAATACACAAGCCAATTGTGCCTCAAGCATCTCCAAATCCACATTTTGAATGAGGCGAACGCCCTTTGTATTCTGCGCCACCACACTCGTTACAGCCGCCATGCCATAGACCTGACGGGCCTGAAACGACTTTAAATCCGCCATAATACCGGCACCACCGGACGGATCCGTGCCGGCAATCGTTAAAGCTGTTGGAAAGCTATTTTTATTCATGTTGTCCTCCAATTACGTGAGCCCGGAACTCTCCTTAATCCCGAGCCAAATACGAATACGGTACAACCCAATACTTACTACTATTTTACGTTATTCAGAAAAATAATTCAAAACAATTTATCTCCGACCCCATATTGCTTTTACTAATGCTTATCATGCTACTTCACCGCAACCTTTATTTGCCCAACGCCTCTCCCTCAGCCTCGATATTCTTTCTGACCGGCGCCTTGTTCGCAAGAACTTAGGGCGTGTTGCAAGGAGATATTTTAGAAAGTTGCGACTTTCACTGAAGGTGATGCACTATTATTAAGGAAAACAATACAGGTCCTCCCCCTCAGCCCCGATATTCTTTCTGACCGGCGCCTTGTTCTTTTGAATCCGTAAAGCGCTATCGATATTGCTCTGTTGCGCTTTTAATAAGGTTAAAAGCACTATGAACAATGAAACAAAACAGGTCCTCCCCCTCAGTCCCCATATACTTTCTGACCGGCGCCTTGTTCGCAAGAACTTAGGGCGCATCGCAAGAAAATATTTTAGAATGTTGCGACTTTCACTGAAGTTGATGCACTATTATTAAGGAAAACAATACAGGTCCTCAAAGCAGCGACTTTGTTCGTAAGAACTCGGAACTGCGAGAGGACCTGTATTGCTTTCCTATATATTGTTGATTCTCATAGAAAGTCGCAACAAACGACTAACATACTTCTTGCTAACGCCCTAAGGGATACGAACCCAGCGCCGGCAAAAGAATATTATAATACATTACGTGTATATTCCGCATATTTTGCTTCTAAATCAAGCATTTTTTCATTCATTTCCATCTGCAATTTAGAAGCTGTATCATAGTCACCTTCAGCGATAGCGTGACCGATGCGAGTGAATAAAGATGTATTGGAACCGGTGTCTTTCGCTAAATAGTAACGCATTTCGTTAATAGCTTCCCAACGGGAAATATCCAAACCGTCATCATCATGGATTGGTTTCATAGCGCGGATAGTGTTGATGTTGGCCGGAATCAAACGATTGATTAATTCCAATTTCCAACGGTTCAAGATACCGGCAATGAAAGATTCCATAAGGTCTTTGGCAAAAGCACCGCCGTTAACCAAAGCTTCCACTTTTGCAGGATTGTTTTTGAAGCCTAAGATGTTTTCCCAAACAGTAGCCGGTGGCATGCCGTAGCGACTGTTACGTTCTTCTTCGGTGTAATCTTCAAATACATTCTTTTCAGAACGATAGGCACGACCTGTTTCTAAGTAATCTGCCGGATCTTCCGGATTCTTGGACAATTCAGCCAATAATTCATCCGGAGTTTTACCGGAGGTAATTACATAGCGCAAACCGTCAAGCACAGCGGAGTAAATCAACGCAATAGCTGTATAGGTGTTGGTGTAAGGGTTTGGCGAACGAAGTTCGAAACGAGTGGCCATAGGGTTCCCGATATCGCGAATCAAACCGCAGAGAATAGTACGGTTACGGCTTGGTTCGTCCGGCTGATTACCTAAAGATGTAACGATACAAATCGGTGCTTCGAAGCCCGGTTTTAAACGATTTAAGGAGTCGGTTGTGGAAGAGATAAATGGGTTAATAACTTCATAGTTTTTAAGAAGGCCCATAATAGCGCCGATACCGAGTGGGCTCAAGAAGGCTTTTTTCATATCTTCAGGGGAGAACAAGTTAACCATTTTGCCGTTTTTCATTTTAGCCATCAAGCCGAAATGAGTATGTTCCCCGGAACCGGCTACGCCGATAATAGGTTTTGCCTGGAAGGTTACGTCAAGGCCGTTTTCACGGAATACTTCACGCACGATGATACGCGCTTGTAATTCGTTATCGGCAGTCTGTAATGGATTGCCGGTGTATTTCCAGTCGATTTCAAGCTGTTCCAAAACATGATCCATATGGCCTTCATCGTCGATTTTACCTTTAACGCCGCCTACTTCTTTATGCCCCATTTCAGCGTTTAAGCCATACGCCTCAAGCATTTCAACGGCCTGTTCCATAGCGGTACGAACGGTGCCGTGAGTACGCTGCCAATATTGTTCCTGTAATTTTTGAGAGGTGGATAATTCTTTGGTGCTAACTACTTTGGATGGTGTTTTTACCCAGAATTCCAATTCTGTAGCGGTTGTGAAAACTAAGTCCGCAATGTCATCCACATTCACATGTTCCATGCCTTTAACTTTGTTGTTTTTCAAAAGAGCCATCACTTCAGCTTTAACAAAGTCCAAGGTTTCTTTCAAAATAGAACGGGAATCTACATAACGTTCATTGTGCATCAAGAAAGCCGGAATACGAAGGGTACCGGTTGGTAAACCTGTAGCCGGGTCGATGTTTTCATAGTTGTAATCGATGAACCAGTTAACGCTTGGATCGCCCCAAATATCTACGCGGGCGTTATTCAAGGTAGCAATACCGGTCAACACAACGGAGGAACCGTCAGTCTGTACGGCACGGCCTTCAAAGAATGATTCATAATCATCGAAGAACATAGCGATAGGAATTTTTTCATCCGTATCATTACCGGCTAAATCTACGCCTACCAAGGACACGAATTTAATTTCCGGATGCTGTTCCAATAGGGCAAGCACCCCTTCTTTACCATACTGACCTGCGGGGATGTAATACAACAATTCGTTTACCATAAGAATTCCTCCTTCTAAAAACGCAAAAAGACCCCTCGACACTGTCATACAACAATGTTCAAGGGGTCTTCATTGACCTAATATTATCTTTAAGGGTATATTAACATACTCACTTTAGTATGTCAACAAAAGGTTAACCGTTAACCTTTGCAATTTCTTCTCGTACAATCGTATTAACTAATTTGCCATCCGCTTTACCTTTGGTTTCAGGCATTACCTTCCCCATTACGTCACCCATTTTCACAGGTGCCGTTAAGCTGCTGATAGCATTGACTACGATAGTTCGAATCTCGCTTTCACTCAGTTGAGCCGGCAAATATTTCTTCAATATTTCCATTTCTTCTTTAGTCTGGGCCACGAGATCGTCACGCTGACCTTTTTCAAACTCAGCCAGTGAATCTTGACGCATTTTCATTTCTTTGGCCAAAATTCCCAGTATATCTGTATCGCTAAGCTCACGCTTTTCGTTAATTTCTGTATTTTTAATTGCACCGTTAACCATGCGGATTACCGATAAGGCCACTTTACCCGCTTCGCGAGCTTTCATAGCTTCTTTCATGTCCGCCTTTAACTGTTCTTTTAAGGACATACCGTGCCTCCAAGATAAATCTTACGCTCTGAATTTGCGCTTACGTGCAGCCTCAGATTTTTTCTTTCTTTTTACGCTTGGTTTTTCGTAGTGTTCGCGTTTTCTTACTTCAGATAAAACACCCGCTTTTTGGCAGGAGCGTTTAAAACGGCGAAGAGCACTTTCAAGCGTTTCGTTTTTACCGACTTTAATTTCAGACATCTATATCCCTCCCTCCAATTATTCGATGGAAGTGCAGGTATTTACTATACGCACATAAAGATATTATAATGTTTGACACTATGTTTGTCAATATTTGAACATCATTATGCACTGTATTTATGCAACTTTTTTACAATAAATCGGTATAAAAAATCATGATATGTAAGTCTGAAATTCATATACCGGTTACAAGTTTGATTGTTATTCGTTAAATTTCAGGCCAACCTAATTCCTGACCACCTAAAATGTGAGCATGCAAGTGGAATACGGACTGCCCTGCTTTAGCTCCGGTATTGAATACAACACGATAGCCATCGGCAGAAAGACCCGCTTCTTTAGCTACTTCTTTGATGAATGGCAAAATACCTTCCACATAAGCTGCTTTTTCATCAGTCAAATGAGCGATGTTGGCTACGTGATTTTTAGGAATCACAAGAATATGTACCTTGGTTACCGGGTTAATATCGTGAAAAGCTAAAAATTTATCGTTTTCCAATACTTTGTTGCAAGGAATTTCACCTTTGATAATTTTACAAAAAATACATTCGTCGCTCATGCGTCATCGCTCCTTTTATAGAACACGGATTGAAATTTGATAACTGCCTACACTAAAACTTCGCCGGTTCAATCATAATTATGACCATCAATAATCATAGTATACATGCTAAAATCGATTATTCAATAATCAAGGTTTCACCGTCAAAAGCAGTAACCGTACCGCCTATGATTGTCCCTACGTCGTGTGCAGTTGTCCCTTTCTTTATTTTACCGTGAATATATTCATTCGTAAAGCCCAGATAATAACCGTCCTCTTCACGTTCGATGAGGATTTCGGCCGGTTTACCAATCATTTGTTCCGCAAAGTTTTGTAAACCTTTTTGTCCAAGACTATTCAAAAGAGCCACTCGCGTCTTTTTAACAGCTTCAGGAACTTGATCTTCCATGGCAGCAGCCGGCGTACCTTCACGCTTCGAATACGGGAATGCATGAATATGGGTGAAGCCTATTTCTTCCACGGTTTTCATCGTTTCTTCGAAGTCTTCGTCCGTTTCACCCGGGAAGCCCGCAATTATATCGGTCGTAATGGCAAGGCCCGGAATACGACTGCGTAAACGGGCAATTAAATCTTTAAATTCCTGAAGATTATAATGACGGTTCATGAGTTTTAAAATATGATCGGAACCGGCTTGGAGCGGCAAATGCAAATGCGTGCAGAAGCGCGGTTCGTTTGCCATTAAGTCAACCAACTCTTCCGATACTTCCACCGATTCAATGGATCCCAAACGAATACGTTCTAAGCCCGGAATCTCCAGCAAAGCTTTCACAACGCCGGCTAAATTAGGCTTTTCAGGTAATTCGATGCCGTAATTGCCGAGATGAATCCCAGTCAACACAATTTCATGGTAACCATGTTCTACCAATCGTTTAGCTTCTTTTACAATATCTTCCACGCGGCGGGATTTCAATTTACCGCGGGTGTACGGAATGATACAAAAAGTACAGTAGTTGTTACAGCCTTCCTGGATTTTCATAAAAGCACGCGCCTTGTCGATTTCATTACCGTAAAGCGGCATTTCTTCAAAGGTGGCCTGTTCCATGATGTTACGCACGATACTGATTTGTTTTTCTGTAGATTCGAGCTGTTCTACCAACTCTACTACGCGATGACGGTTATTCGTACCGATAACGAGATTAACACCGTCAATGGCGGCAATGGCTTCCGGTGCAAGCTGTGCATAGCAGCCGGTAACAATAATATACGCATCTTCATTGGTACGCTTGGCTTTCCGAATCAACTGGCGGGATTTTCGTTCCCCCATGTTCGTAACGGAACAAGTATTAATAACGTAAATATCCGCTTTTTCATCAAAATCTACCGGCGTATAGCCACCTTGTATAAATAAACCACGCATGGCATCCGTGTCATACTGATTAACACGGCAGCCTAAGGTAGTGAATGCTACTGTTTTCATATCTTTTTGCTCATTCTCCTATCTATTATGCTAAAAAAGTCCATACTAAGAACATCTCTAGTAAAAATTAAAATATATTAGTCCATACTTTGAACATATTTAGTTCTAATTCAGAGCATATTCAGTTCCAATTTAGAATCTATTTAGTCCATATTTAGTGCATATTGCAACATACTTACAGCGCCTACAGCAGCCGTTTCGGCACGCAAAATAGTCTGTCCTAACGTTACCACACGGGCATCGGCTGCTTCAAATTGCGTCAGTTCATCGTTGCTCAAACCGCCTTCCGGCCCGATAAAAATAACAACACGCTGAATCACATCTTCCGATTCCGCTTGTTCCAAAGCTGCTTTTAAGGTCAAACTATGCTCATTTTCATAAGCTACCAACAAAAGACTGCCATTAGCTTGTTCTCTCGCTAAAACATCGGCTAAGGTAATATCAGCCGTGAATTCCGGTAATTTAGAACGACCGCATTGTTGGGCCGCCTCTTTCATGATTTTCTCCCAGCGTTGAACTTTTTGAGGTAGTTTGTCCATTTTATATTGTACTACACAATTTTTCATGGGCACAGCATACACGGAATGAACATTGAGTTCGGTTGTTTTTTGCAAAACCCATTCCAATTTATCAGCTTTCAAAAAGCCCTGTACCAATACCACTTCAACTTCGCTGACACTTTCGTCCTGAATATCGCCTACCAGCTTAGCGGAAGCTTCTCCGTCTACGACGTCCTGTATTTGGTACACACCGGTTCGACCGTCACTGCCGCCAACCAAAACCGGCTTTTCCATCTTATGTCGGAACACGGTTAAGAGATGGTGAGTTGTATCTTTCGGTATCGTTATCATTGTATCTAAAGGAGCATCGATAAATATCTTTTTCATTATCTGAGCCTTTCGTGAGTAATCTATGACAGGTTAAATACGTTAAATTATCGGAATCAACCTTATTATCATATATCAAGGAACTCGACAATTCAACTCTTATTTCTAAATAATTCTATGTATTATTATATCATAAAAAGAGTAATCCCTCGGCGAATTCATAGCCTAACCATGAATTACCGAGAAATTACTCTTAATGCGTTTTGATGCTTAATTGTATTCTTATAATTTTATAGTATTCATTACGAAGAAAGATAATGAGATTGCATACGATACTTTACACAAAAACGTCATTGCGTCATTACTTTATTGTCTTAGTGCCAAAGTATGCCATGACCCTTTGACAACTTCTTCCACTATCTGCCAATGTTCTTTGATATACGGCATGATTTCATTGTAACGGTCATCGATGATACCGCTGATAATTAAAATGCCGTCAGAGGCTAATTTGGTGCTTATAGTAGGCAATAGAATCTTTAAAGGATCTACCGTAAGGTTGGCCATGATTAAATCCGCTTTACCGTCAAAATCCTTAGCTAAATCTCCACAGATTATCTTGGCCGCTACCTTATTCGTTTCACAATTAAGCTTAGCCTGTTCAGCCGCATTTTCATCAATATCAATACCAATCAGATTAGGAATTCCCAAGGTATGAGCAACGAGGAGTAAAATCCCCGTGCCGGTACCGATATCAAGACAGGTCTGTTTACTTTGACCGTATTTAGCCATTAATTCGGCACAAGCTTTAGTTGTTTCATGAGCACCGGTACCAAAAGATAAATCAGAATCAATGGTCAGCACTGTCTCATTGCCTTTTGGTGTATATTCTTTCCACGCCGGACGGATTACTACATTCGGTAAAATTTCAGTCGGCTCAATATACTGTTGCCAATTGTTATACCAATCCGTATCGGTTACTTCTTTGGCATACAGGTGCTTGTAAGTGAATTGAGCCGTTTTTAGAGCCCCTGCAATTAATTCTTCCCACTCTTTAGGCGTTTTCTCAGCATCACCATACAAGGTAAGTTGCACCCAAGCAGGTTCATTCGGAATATCTTCTTCTATAAAGCCGTTGCTGCTATATGTATCAAAAAGAGTAGTCACCTCTTCAATGACTACTCTTTCGATGGCAACGGATATTTCTATCCATTTCATTATATACCTCCGGTCCCGAACAAGAAGTTCAGGCGAGCTTTTCAATCACCACATAAGGCATCTTTGAATTTATCACCGATTTTTTCCAAAATGCTCTTGCTCTCTTTTAACACGGTTACATCTTCTTTGCCTTCTTTGGCAAATTGTACCAAGAGTTCACGTTGTTTCTGGTTTAACTTCTTAGGTGTTACAACCGTTACGCGAACATGTTGGTCACCGCGCTGGCTCGGGTTACGTAAGTACGGAATCCCCTTGCCTTTCAAACGGAAGATTGTGCCGGTCTGGGTTCCTTCAGGAATTTTAAGTTCAACTTTGCCGTCCAAGGTGTTGACCATAATAGTCGCACCGATTGCAGCTTGGGCAAACGAAATCTTAGCTTCGCTTACTACTTCGTTGCCTTGACGTTCGAACTCACGACTTGGTCTTACGTAAATGTATACGTACAAGTCACCTTTAGGACCGCCTTTAATGCCAGGTTCGCCTTCATTGGCTACGCGCAAACGGGAGCCGCTGTCAACGCCGGCCGGAATTTTGATTTCAATCTTCTTACGGCCCACGGTTTCACCACTGCCGTGACATACCTTACAAGGTTTTTCAATCTTTTTACCGGAACCGTGACAAACGGAGCATGTACGAGCGGAACGCATCTGACCGAATGGTGTATTTTGTACCACTGTTTCCTGACCGCTGCCGTGACAACGCGGACAAGTTTCTACCTTACTGCCCGGTTCACCGCCGGTGCCGTGACAGTGATTACATTCTTCATGACGCTGTACATCAATGGTCATTTTACGACCGAAAGCGGCATCCTCAAAACTGATTTCCACATCATGACGAAGATCGTCACCTTTTTGCGGACCGTTATTTTGTTGACCGCCACCGCCGAAGAACATGTCAAAAATATCTCCAAAGCCGCCGGCCTGGCCGCCAAACCCACCAAAACCGCCTTGACCGCCAAAGCCGCCGAAACCACCGGCCCCGGCGCCGCCACCTTGGGTGAAGGCGTCGTGACCGTACTGGTCATATTGGGCACGTTTGGTTTCATCAGACAATACTTCATAGGCTTCGTTAGCTTCTTTAAACTTTTCTTCCGCCTCTTTCGGATTGTCGCGGTTTACGTCAGGATGGTATTGGCGCGCTTTTTTTCTAAACGCTTTTTTTATTTCGTCTTGAGAGGCGTTTTTGTCGACCCCTAAGACGTCATAATAATCCTTCGCCATCAGTTACTTACCGTCCTCTTAGTCTTTTTTATCGTCTTTTACTTCAGTGTATTCAGCATCAACTACATCATCATTCTGCTGTGCGCCGCCTTGAGCACCTTGCGCGCCCTGAGCATCACCGGCAGTCTGCTGAGCAGCCTGAGCTTGTTCATACATCTTAGTGGACAATTCGTACAATGGTTTAGTCAATTCTTCGCTCTTAGCTTTGATGTCTTCTACATTGCCGGATTCGATAGCGGCTTTCAAAGCATCTTTAGCTTTAGTAACTTGTTCAAGAGTTGCTGCATCGGCTTTACCTTCGAAGTCTTTAACAGCTTTTTCAGCTTGGTATACTAAGGAATCGGCATTGTTTTTAACTTCGATTTCTTCTTTTTTAGCTTTATCTTCAGCTGCATGTGCTTCTGCTTCTTTAACCATGCGGTCGATTTCGTCCTGTTGTAAACCGCCGGAAGAAGTAATGGTAATAGCTTGTTCTTTGCCGGTGCCCATATCTTTAGCTTTTACGTTAACGATACCGTTAGCATCGATGTTGAATGTAACTTCGATTTTAGGTACCCCACGTGGAGCTGCCGGAATACCGGTCAATTCAAAACGACCAAGTGTTTTGTTGTCAGCAGCAAAATCACGTTCACCTTGTAATACGTGAATATCTACTGCCGGTTGGTTATCGGCTGCCGTGGAGAATACCTGGCTCTTGGATGTAGGGATCGTAGTGTTACGATCGATAATGCGTGTGAAAACACCACCCAAAGTTTCGATACCGAGGGACAATGGAGTTACGTCGAGAAGTAATACGTCTTTAACTTCACCAACAAGTACACCGCCCTGGATAGCAGCACCAACGGCTACACATTCGTCAGGGTTAACGTTTTTGGTAGGTTCTTTGCCAAGAACGCGTTTGATAGCTTCTTGAACAGCCGGAATACGGGAAGAACCACCAACGAGTAAGATTTTATCGATTTCGCCTACGCTGAGACCGGAATCAGCCAACGCTTTGCGAGTAGGTTCAATAGTTGCTTCAACTAAGTCGTGAGTTAATTCTTCGAATTTGGCACGAGTCAAAGTCAAGTCCAAGTGTTTAGGACCGGTAGCATCAGCTGTGATAAATGGTAAGTTAATGTTCGTGCTCATAACGCCGGACAATTCAATTTTAGCTTTTTCGGCAGCTTCTTTTAAACGCTGATCCGCCATTTTGTCCTGAGACAAATCAATGCCCGTATCTTTTTTGAATTCTGCAATCATCCAGTCCATGATGCGTTGGTCGAAGTCATCACCGCCCAAGTGGTTGTTACCGCTGGTAGCTTTTACTTCAAATACGCCGTCGCCAAGTTCAAGGATGGATACGTCGAAAGTACCACCGCCAAGGTCGAATACGAGTACTTTACCTTCTTCGTCTTTATCTACACCGTAAGCCAAAGCAGCTGCTGTCGGTTCGTTGATGATACGAAGAACATCAAGGCCTGCAATAGCGCCCGCATCTTTAGTAGCCTGACGTTGGCTGTCGGTGAAGTAAGCAGGTACCGTAATTACGGCCTGAGTTACTGTTTCACCAAGATAGGCTTCTGCATCGGCTTTCAATTTCTGAAGAATCATGGCAGAAATTTCTTGCGGCGTGTATTGTTTGTCGTCAATTTTTACTTTGTAGTCACTACCCATGTGACGTTTAATGGAAGAAATCGTTTTTTCAGGATTGGATACAGCCTGACGTTTTGCCAACTGACCTACCAAACGTTCACCATTTTTTGCAAAACCTACTACGGAAGGTGTTAAACGGGAACCTTCCTGATTTGTAACAACGACCGGTTCGCCGCCTTCCATTACAGCGACTACAGAGTTTGTTGTACCTAAGTCAATACCAATTACTTTTGCCATTTTAAATGACCTCCTATTTTTATCTTATGCCATCTATTGTCATGTTAATTTCAAATGTAAGCTGCGACTCGGATCACTCACTTGGAATGCCTCCGCTATCGCACGCCTTAGGCGAAATTAATCATTATGTACTACTTTAACCATGGCCGGACGCACCGTCTTACCATCTACGGTATAACCGGTTTGCAATACTTCGCAAACTGTGTCGTCTTCATATTCATCAGACGGCACACGCATGATTGCTTGATGATAATTCGGATCGAACGGTTTGCCTACAGCATCAATTACCGCTAAGCCGTGTTTGCTAAGCATAGCCATTAAGTTCTGATGAATCATTACGAAACCGTCAAGGAATGCTTTTGTTTCGGCATTAGTCGGTGCCTGTAAAGCTCGTTCAAAATTATCCAGCACGGAGAATAAATCTTTCATTACATCCGCTTTTACAAAACCTGCCAATTGATCTTTTTCCTGCAATGTGCGTCGCTTGAAATTATCAAAGTCGGCTTGCAAACGAACAAATCTTTTTTCCGCTTCCGCCAATGCATCTTTCACGGCATCAGCTTCGGCTGTTACTGTCTCACCTGCCGCTTTTGCTTCAGTAGCAGCTACGTCTTCAGCGCTTTCTACCGTCACGTCAGGTTCGCCGGCAACGTTCATTTCATCAGTTACTGTATCCTGTGTAAAGTCTTCAGTCTGTTTCATCTCGTCTGCTCCCATCGTGAGTATCACCTCATTACTTTCTATTTTTATTTTCCGCTAATGCACGCATAAAATCTTGCATATACGATAAAATACCAATGATTCGGCCATACTCCATACGAGTAGGTCCTAATATAGCCAACGTACCGATACGCTCATCTTTATCACCGAAATCAGCTTGAATAACGCTTAAATCTTTAAGCGGTTCCGCCTGATTTTCACTGCCGATGGTAATGCCGATACCGTTCTTCTTAGACGCCGCCAAGAGCTGATTCAGTTGATCTTGTTCTTCCAACATCGACAGAATCGGTTGAACCTTCTTGATGTCCTTGAATTCCGGTTGTTCCAACAGCTCGGTCGTACCAACCGAGTAGAACAGTTTACGTTTGGCAATGGCGCGATACAAAGCCTCTGCCAGTATAAGTAATACCGCTCGCGGCCCTTCAATAAGCTGAACTGTTGCCTCCAAGTTCTGTAAGGTCATGCTCGACAAGCGAACATCCTTTAACGCATTTGTCATGCGAATTGCCATACTTGCCAAAACATCATCGGCCACAGCCTCTTTGAAATACATCGGCTCATTATCCAAAGCACCTTGGTCGGTTACAACAACCATGATAGCTCTGTTTTCACCAATCGGTAAGACATGAATAAATTTCAACACCGACGTGTCATGAGCCGGCGCTAGGAATAAACTCATGTTATGACTGATTTGTGAAATCAGTTTGGCTACATTTAAGAAGAAATCTTCAAAGTTAGCCGGTTTTTCTTGCCATATTTTATTGATTTTTTCTGCATCTTCGCGCTCTGTGCCGTTCGAATGCAACATAGCGTCTACATAAAAGCGGTAACCCTTGGCTGATGGAATACGACCCGCTGATGTATGCGGTTGTTCCAAAAAGCCCAGGTCTTCCAAATCGGCCATTTCATTGCGGACCGTGGCCGGGCTGACGCCCAAATTATAATTCTTCGCCAGAGTCCTCGAACCGACCGGTTCAGCCGACTTTATGTAGTCCTGTATGATAGCGTGTAAGATGCGCTGTTTACGTTCATCCATATTCACACCTCATTGTTAGCACTCATTAACATCGAGTGCTAATCACAGCTATAATGTTATCATAAAACGTCAAAATGTCAAGCAAATATTTCATACAGATTTCGTAAAAACTCGCTTATTTACTGTTTAGTCAAAAAATCAAAGGGCCTTTAAAGATCATTGACCTTTAAAAGCCCTTATGTAAAACTTTTTAAATTAACTTATAAATCACCGGTCATTTTACAAAATGACTCATCACCGGTCACATCGGCAGCAATTAGTTGGCTACTCGATTACGATGACTCATCAACCGTTACATCGCCGTAATTAGTTAGCAGCGCGTTTACGGGTAGCAATTTTATAAATCATTACGCACAAAGCAAGATAAATCACAATACCAAGGTATGTTGCTTCCGGTGTTTTTTCCCACGCATCCAAGAACCAATCAACACCGGCGATTTTAAGAACCGCACTGATTAAGGAACCAATGGCACCACCGGCTACGAAACCGGAAGCTACGGTACCGCCTTCAGCTACGCGTGCTTCACTTTCAGCTTCATCTTTGCTGCTGCGTTTAACCAAATAAGAAATGAAACCGCCCACTAAGATTGGCGTATTGATTTCCATTGGTAAGTATGCACCGAGGGCAAAGGCCAATGGCGGAACACCAATCATCCAAAGTAATACGGCAAAAATAGCGCCAAGAATATATAATTCCCATTGAGCACTGCCGCCGGTCATCAACGGTTCAACAATAGCGGCCATAGCATTAGCTTGTGGCGCATTTAAAGCACCGTCGCCTACGAAACCGTATGCATTGTTAAGCAAGATTAAAACGCCTACGCATACAATACCGGCGATTACAACGCCGACTAATTGCCATAATTGCATTTTGGCAGGTGTAGCACCGGTTAAGTGTGCAACTTTCAATTCAGACATGAAGTTACCCGCTACACCGATAGTTGTTGCTAAGAACGCAGCCATCATCAAGATAGCAATGATACCGGTTGTACCGCCCATACCAACACTGGTCATGATAACGGCACTAATTAAAATCATGAAAATTGTCATGCCCGATACCGGTTCATTACCGGTAAAGGCGATAGAACTGATACCTACTACAGACAATAAGAAAGATAAAATCAAAACGATGAAGAATGCCAACACTGTTTGTAGGAATGTATCAGCATAATAAATATGGAAGAAAATAGAGAATAAAACTGTTGTTAATACAATACCTAAGCCCAATACGGAAGAAGGCAAATCAATCTGCGTACGCAATACGTTAACTGTCGTAGTTTTACCACGGCTGAACATATCAACGATGGCGCGTTTCATAATTTTGCTTACTACATTGGACATGGTCAATAAGCCGATAACACCGGCCATGGCAAGCATACCAATACCGATATGGCGCACATAAGTCTTAAATACATCACCGGTGGAAGCATCGGCAAGTAAGATTTCTTTGCCCCCTACCATCATGATGTGATCGCCACCGATGAAGAAGAACAATGGAACCATTACGAACCAGGCAAAGAAAGACCCGGCGGCAATAATAGAACCATAACGGATACCGGTAAAATAACCTAAACCTAATAAAGCAATGTCACTGTCTAAAGATAAGTGCATTTTACTGTTCTGCTGGAATACTTGGCCCCAACGGAATGTGGTAGTGGAGAAAACTTCACGCCACCAACCAAGGGAGTTTAATACGAAATCATAGCCTAAACCCAATAAACCGCTAAGCGCCATGAGTTTAGCCTTACCGCCATCATTACTGCTCAATACTTCGGCAGCGGCACGGCCACTTGGGAACGGATAGGCATGATGCATTTCTTCACAGAAATACTGACGGAAGAATACGCAAAGGAATACCCCCAATAAACCGCCTAACACGATAGGCACAATCATTTGGAAAACCGATACAGTATGAATATCAAGAATAAAAAGAGCCGGTAAAATGAACATTACCCCTGCCAGTACGTTAGTACCGGAGCTGGCAATGGCCTGAATATGAACGGTTTCCGGGAAAGCATTTTTACGTTTGAATAAAACCGCCATCCCCATAGATAGAATTGATACCGGTGCAAACGCATCTACGGTCTGGCCGATTTTTAAGCATAAATAGCCAACGGCCAAGGCAAATAACGCGGCAAAGAAGAGCCCCCAGAAAATAACATAACTGTTAATTTCCTCATAATTTTTGGTTGGATCCATAATCGGACGAACCTCATTGTGATGCTCATTTGATGCCATAAAATCATCTCCTTAGATAAATAAAACAGAAATACAAAAGTGAAAAAATAAAGATAATTAAAAGATTTACCTAAGGAAATTTCGTTAGCTGCCTACAATCAACCAAGAATCCCACCTGCTCCGAACTGATTCTTATCAAGTCCACTACATAAAAACTTTTCTCTTTCACTATTACACAACTAAAGGGGCTCTCCACACCGTGGATGCCCCTTTTTTCTCTACTTGAATTATATGTTTAATGTTACTCTTTGTCAACGAGTAGTGTACATAGCATGCATAATCAGTATATTGCCCCTTCAAAAAGAATGCATTACTAACTTTAGTCATATCTCATTTTCAGATTATTTTTGAGAAAATCCAATATACTTCAAATACCCCGTAAAACAACCGCCAAAAATTATTGACTAAGCTTAGTAATATCTTCATTACGACCGATAACAATCAACATATCCTCATCTTGTAACGGATTATTCGGGTTTGGCGGTGCAATGACATTTTTATCACGTTTTACGGCCACAATATTTACATTATATTTCTTACGAATATCCAATTCAGTCAAAGTGTGACCAATCATGAATGAAGGAATCCCCATTTCCACCAAGCCGATGTCCTGGGATAGCTGGAAATAGTCTACAATATTTTCACGAGTCAACATTTGAGCCACTCGTTCGGCCATATCCATTTCCGGGAAAATGATCAAATCGGCCCCTACCTTCTCCAGTAATTTACTTTCCATTTCGGTAGATGCTTTCGCCACGATGTACGGCGCATGTAATTCCTTGAGTACCATGGCGGACAATAATTTAGCTTTTAAATTATCTCCAATGGCAATAACAACTACGTCCAATTCCTGTAAATTTAACTGACGAATCGTATCTTCATCACTGAAATCGGCTACGATACTGTGCGTCAAATAGGGCGCCAGTTTTTGTACCAACCCCTCTTCAATATCAATACCTACTACTTCATGCCCCATAGCCGCTACCTGTTTTGCCAAAGTGCCGCCAAAACGGCCAAGACCTATAATACCGATTGTTTTACGCTTCATATTATTACCTCTGTTTTATGAAAAAATAAAAAGCTACATCTTCCATCAATAATAACCAGCTAAACTATAGCAACACATTATCTTCCGGATAGTATGCCGTAGTCGTGGCACGACGTTTTAAGAAAAAGGCGCCAATCAAAGTAAGCACACCGATACGGCCTGTATACATCACGATAATCAACGTTAGCTTACTGATGGTTGACAGCTCCGGCGTAATCCCTATGGTAAGGCCTACCGTAGCAAAAGCGGAGGTCACTTCAAATAATAAATCCAAGAACGGAAATGATTCTACACCGGCCAAGACAAAAGTAGCCAGCACAACGAGCATGGATGAAAAGAATACAATGCCCACGGCCTTATAAATAACGCTCTGACTTAAGCTTCGCTCAAAGATTTCGACACGTCGTGTATTAGTGAACAACGAACGTGATGTGGCCCATAATACAGCCATGGTACTGATTTTTATACCGCCACCGGTCGAGTTTGGCCCGGCCCCGATAAACATGAGTACCACCGTAATAAAAACCGTAATGGGATGCAAATCCGCGTAATTCAACGTCGGAATACCGGCCGTGCGCGGCGTTATGGCTTGAAACAAAGCGCCTTGAATTTTAGTTGTGAACGGTAATCCGGCTAATGTTTGCGTCCATTCCAAGCCAAGAATACTAAGTGTACCGGCTACAACGAGAATCAATTCACCAACAAGCATCACTTTCGTATGCAATGTTAATTGAGCGAATCCCCGTTGGCGATTGTTCCAAATATCGAAGGACGCCATGTAACCAAAGCCGCCAATAAGGATAAGGCTGCAAGTTATCAGCGTAAAGCCCCAATCACCTACCATTTTATAAGGCAAATCATTGTCAAAAAACACAAAGCCGGCGTTACAAAATGTAGAAATAGCCTGGTAAAAGCCGTAATATATAGCGCTATACCCTAAATAAGGATATAAATCTAACGTATAGGCTACCCCGCCGATAAATTCAAAGCCAAATGTGAGAATGGCAATTTGTTTAAGCACAGTTTGCACCGAAATATTATCTTGCCCAATATCTTCTTGAAGTAATAATTTATTCTCCAGCCCTACACGGCGTCTCAGTACTATAAAGATAAACGTTGTAAAGGTCATCGTCCCCAAACCGCCGATTTGAATCAGCAAAATCATTATAGTCTGTCCGAAAATACTCCAATGGTGAAACGTATCTACCGTCGTAAGCCCCGTTACAGACACGCAGGATACGGCCACAAAAAGAGCATCAATAAACGGTGTTCGGCTACCGTCAAGGGTAGCCCATGGCAAAGTCAGCAAATATCCTCCAAACAACATAAGTACGGCGAAGCTTAAAGCTAATAAGCGTTGCGGATTCGTCATCAGCGAATTCCTGACTTTTTCTTGCCACGTTAACGGTCGACGTGTAAAATTCGGTCCTAATATCATAATGTCCTCGAATCACCGGCTATGTAGAATGATACTCTGCTTTAACCCCATAATATCACTATATAGTCGTCTTAATGCATGTAAAACAGTAATAGCCAAAAACGCTATTTTTCATATCCATATTATACATCAATCGTCTTGGAAAAAGAAAAACTCTTTTAAGGGAAATGTAATTCCACCTTAAAAGAGTTCATAAATTTATTGCTATATAACTTTAAATCATGTGTATTTCAAAGACCGGTTTGCTTTTATTCAGCATCTACCTGCGGCGCAACTTCAGCGTTTTCAAAGGGATTACCCAAACGGGCCAACATATGATCGAATTTTTCTTTCGGCATAGCGTTATCTTTGTACCATTGTAATAAAAACTCGATTTTGTCTTGTGCTTCTTCAGGCGTTAGTTTTTTGGCAAATACTTCGCCGCCTTTAGGCCGATTACCGCTTTTACCGCCGGCCACCAGCACATAGCCGTCCGGCAAGCCGTATAAACCGATATCTTTAATCATCGGTTCGGCGCAACAACGGGGACAACCGCTGATACCGATGCGAAGTTTATTAGGCATATCTTCACCGAAATGATGTTCATCAATATATTTAGCTACCGGAATCGTCTGCATAAAGGCGTGGGAACAACCGTCCGTACCGCGACAAGCGGTCACCGAATTAACCGCCGCATGCTTAACTTGTTGAACCCCTTCCGGCAATTGTTCTAAAATAGCTGCCTTATCTTCCTTGGTAATGTCATAAATCTGAATGCCTGTAGCTACGATGCGGAAATTCCCCTTATATTTATCAGCCAAATCAATAATGGCATGTAATTGGACGCGTGAAAACTCACTGAATAAAGAATGTAAAATAACGGATGTTTTCATGTGTACTCCTTAGTCATTTGATTAACAATAAACGTATATTGTTGTATCTCGATTCGATACAAACGGATACTGTATCGGCAAGCCTTACATCGTATGCCGTTACCTATAATTCACTATTATATTTGTATCATATTATTATTTTATCGAGTTGTGACATATATCACAAAATAACTAAAAGTTATGATTAAACTGACTAAAAAATTTTAAATCATAACCACCCGTAGAACGGGTGGTT
>NZ_HF986226.1:12702-16740 GCF_000431435.1 Veillonella sp. CAG:933 | reverse complement strand
ACTTTCTACACACACTTTTTGTCCTATAACTCGAAAATTTTTTAGTGTATTATTGCACTATATTGCATAAAAAAACGCCTGTCAAAGCATTCGCTTAACAGGCGTTCCGGTTAGAAGATTAATTAATACTATTCAAAGTTTGCTTTCGAAGCGGCCGTATTGTCGGTTTTTACCTTAGTATCAGCCTTAACTTTAGCTTTCTTGTCTTTCTTATCTGCTTTTGACTTATCGTCAGCTTTTACCTTTTTGCTGCTCTTAGAGTCAATAGCCGCTTTTAAATCCTGTTCCATGGTCACCGCTTTATCGGCGGAACTTAACGTTACCAAAGAAGTGCCATTCATAAGAACTTGGTTGCCCTGAGCTACCGGGATTCCCACATTATTATCATGATAGTATCTTGCCAATTTGCCGGCCACCAAATAAGCCCGCATGGCGCCCGTATATTGCCCGCTGGCCTCACCCGTATAAACAGGCTTTTTATTGACATAGACTACATCATCCGTAACACTTACATGTTTCCCGGAGTAGTCCTCAATACGTTTCAAATGATCGAGAATACGCTGACTCATCTTCGGATGGTTATTGGGATTGACAATTTGCCCCAAACCATCGGTGTACAAATCGCCGTATTTATCGCGCAGAACCGCCATGGCCACAGCCGCAGCGCCCACATTATAACCGGCATCGGCCAATAGTTTAAAGCCCCATTCATCAGCCGCTTTTTCTTGACTTACGCTGAATACCTGCTGGTTAACATAGTTACCCGCCACATTGCCGAGGAGCACACTAAGACCGCCCGCATTTGCCGTGGCAGCACCAACTGCCGTCTGCAAGGCTACGCTTTTGCGAATGCCCCGGATGGCATCCTTGTTTTCACCATGACCGATTTCATGACCCACAACGGACGCAATCGCCGCATCATCCATCATATCCATGAGACCTTTATTGATAGACATGACACGACCAAGGCTCATAGCCGCATTGGCATCTTCTTCCGGTGTTACATATACTACATACGTCCGCTTTACATCAGGTGTATCGGTTAGACTTTCAAAAATCCGCTTAGCTCGATCCTGATAGGCATAATTATTATAATATCCGGTATTTTTCTGACGTTCTTCGAGCATTTGCTGCTGACCGTCATCGGTATCATCGATACGAGATAATTCCGTATTGACCGTTACCATGGCCAATGTACCGCCCAACAATACATCAAACACACCGGCTGCCTCTGCTTTAAAGCCCGCCAAACCGGTAAAACCGCTACCGCCGGCCAAAGTTAAGCCAATAGCCGCCGCCAATACAGTTCGTCCCCAGCGTTTCATACAGTGCCTCCCCTACATCTCATCCGTACGCATAGTAATATCGCGGAATCTGGTGAATTCCCCTTGGAATAAGAGATTAACCGTGCCCAATGCGCCGTTACGATGTTTACGAATAATAACTTCCGTTACATCTTCCTGATTTTCATCTTTACTGTAATATTTATCACGATATAAAAAGACTACAATGTCCGCATCCTGTTCCAACGAACCCGATTCACGAAGGTCACTCAAGACCGGTCGTTTATCGGTACGCGATTCAACACCGCGGCTAAGCTGCGACAAAGCAATCAAAGGTACGTCCATTTCACGGGCAATCAATTTAAGGTTTCGGGAAATTTCCGAAATCTCCTGCTGACGGTTATCGCTATTACCGCCATTGCGCCCTGTCATGAGCTGCACATAGTCGACGATAATAAGATCCAAACCCTGTTCAACTTTCAGACGACGCAGTTTGGATCGCATCATTTGAACCGTAAGGCCCGGCGTATCATCAATATATAACTTGGATTCACCAAGTTGTTCCAATTGCCCGATAAGTTTCGGCCAATCTTCCTGTAAGAGGCGCCCCGTACGCAAACGGTCCGAAGGCACTTCCGTAGCGGATGACAAAATACGACCTACCAATTGTTCGGCAGACATTTCCAAGGAGAAAAAGGCAACGGACCCTTTACCTTTTACGGCCACATTATAGGCCAAGTTCAAAGTGAACGCTGTTTTACCCATGGAGGGGCGAGCGGCCACAAGGATTAAGTCAGAGCGCTGCAAGCCATTAGTTATCTTGTCCAAATCTTTGAAGCCCGTGGAAATACCGGTCAAGCTGTCACCATAGTTCTGTAATTCACCGATTCGTTTCATAACATTGGTCATTACGTCACCAAGGCTGACAAACGAAGTTTCCGCTTTTACCGCACCGGTTACATTTAAAATACTGCTTTCCGCATCATTTAAAATGTCCGGCACTGTTTTGTCCCCATTGTAGCTTTCACCGACGATGCGATTACCCGCGTCAATGAGGCGACGCAAGGTTGATTTTTCAGCCACAATACGAGCATGCTCTTCTACATTAAAGGACGACATAGCATCATTGGTGAGTTCCGCAATGTAATTAATACCGCCCACTTCGTCGAGTTTTTTCATGCGCGTCAATTCTTCTGTCAAAAGGACCATATCGACGCGACGATTACCGCGGCGCACGATATTTTCAATGGCTTCATAGATAATACGGTGCGCATCGCGATAAAAATCACTGCGACCTACAATACTGCTGACGGAATCATAGATATCATTCTCGGTTAAAAGAGCCCCGAGAACAGCCTTCTCCGCCTCAATACTATGGGGTGGAATGCGCGCTTCCGCCATATTATGCCTCCACTAATTCAACTTTAATAGTAGTCGTAATTTCAGGATGTACGCGAATCAACACATCATGAACGCCCAAAGTTTTGAGCGGTTCTTTGAGTTCAATTTTCTTTTTATCAACGGCTACATCGAATTGAGCGGCCAAAGCATCGGAAATATCTTTACCTGTAACGGAACCGAATACACGGCCCGCATCCCCCATTTTTACAGGAATGCGTACTTCTACTTTAGCCAACTGGCTGGCCAAAATCTTCGCTTCATCAGCATTTACTTGTTTCTTGTGAGCTGCCGAAGCTTGTTGCTGCTTAGCATTATTCAAGTTAGCAGGCGTACCTTCTAAAGCCTGGCCTTTTTTAATCAACACATTGCGGCCGTAACCTTCACTGACCTCAATGATTTCGCCTTTTTTACCTACTTTTTTTACATCTTCCAACAAAATTACTTTCATTCTGCTTTTTCCTCCTTCTTCATAGAAGCAAGCTGGCCTTTAGCTACACTTTTTACAGCTTCCACCGCTTCTTCCATGGTCATATCATATAGCTGGGCGCCGGCTACGGTACGATGACCGCCACCGCCCAAGGCTTCCATAACAAGCTGAATATTCATAGCCCCTTGCGAACGGGCACTTACGCCGATACCGCCATCCGACAAAGTATAGAGCACATAGCTGGCTTCGATACCTTCAATGGTGATAAGCTTATCTGCCGTTTGAGCCGACAGAATGGACGCGTTCTGGATACCCGCCGGACAAGTGGTAATCGCCATGCCGTCAAAACGTTCCGCATCGGCCAACATTTTAGCCCGCAATTGGATGCTGTCAAAACTTTCCATAAACAAATGGCGCACAATGAATAAATCCGCACCGGAACGGCGCAAGAAAGACGCCGCATCAAAAGTACGCGATCCCGTTTGTACCACAAAGTTCTTCGTATCCACTACGATACCGGCATATAACGCACTCGCTTCCACCACATTGAGTGAAATCGGGTCTACGAAATACTGAATTAATTCTGTTACCAGCTCACTGGTGGACGACGAAGCCGGTTCCAAATAAGTGAGCAATGGTTTTTCAATAAAGTCGGAGGCACGACGGTGATGGTCAATAACAACGCGACGTTTAGACTTCTGCAAGGCTTTTGGCGCCGCTACCATATCCGGTCGATGCACGTCCACTACAAATACGAGGGTTGTATCGGTTACAAAATCTTCAGCCGCTTGTGGCGTGATTAACAGACTTTCAAAACCCGGTTCAGTAGGGAATAAATCTGACAATTTCTTAATAGCCACAGTTTGATCGCTTACAGCTACGTGAACGGATTTACCGGCCGCTCTAGCCATGGCGGCTACGCCGATG
>NZ_HF986226.1:9165-12686 GCF_000431435.1 Veillonella sp. CAG:933 | reverse complement strand
GGCTACGCCGATGGCACCGCCGATACTGTCATAATCTTCACGCTCATGGCCCATGACGATAACATTATCGGCATCATCCATGAGTTCTTTAATGGCTTGTGCTACCACGCGGGCACGGACACGAGTATTCTTTTCGGCGCCTTGCGTTTTACCGCCGTAGAATTTCAATTCTTCGCCGATATATACGCTGGCCTGGTCACCACCGCGACCAAGGGCTAATTCGAGACCGGAACGAGCTCGTTCCGATTGTTCTTTAATCGTAGCCGCACCGGCTGCAATACCGATACTGATAGTCGCCGGAATACGACGACTGGTCGGAATATTATGAACCTTCGCCAAAAGTGGGAAATTTTGTTCAATCATATTCATTAGCGCTTTTTTAGAAATACAGAAGATGTACGAATCATCCGCATAGTTACGGACAAAACCGTCGTAACGGTCAATTTCTTCTACGATGGCATTATTAATTTCCGCCCAGAGGTTAGTGTATTCAACGTCACTGAGACCTTTCGTCACATCTTCGATGTTATCCATCATGAGGAACCCGAATACCGGTGCCATCGCTTCTGCTTCATGGCGCAATTGTTCCGATTCGGTTACATCGTCAAAGTAGAACGCCATATATGATTCCACTTCGGAGTCAGGCGCCCCTTTATAATCCGTGCCATCAATGAATTTATAGATAACACGATAATATTTATTTTCAATTTTTTCATTAAAATAGCCGGACTTGCCCCAGATTTTATCGAGGCGCAAACTCGGAATAAAACCGTTAAGGCGTTGTGTTTTATCCGGATCTTGCGGCATCCAATCACGGAACACGCTATTATACCAGCAAACACGAGCCTTACTGTCAATAATAACTATTGCTGTCGGCAAGTTCTGCAAAGCAAAATTCGACGCTTGGGTAATCCCCTTCGCAATCGTATTAAATTGCTCATACCGTTGCTGTCGTTGTTTACACACCGCTCGGCTGCTGTATAAATAGGCCACAACGACAAACAAAAGGCCAAATAGCGCCATCTGCCAGTTAAGCCAGGCAATCACTAATAGTAAAACGATGATAACAACGAAGGCGGTTTTTTCAAAGGCTCCAAAAAAGCCTTCATTCCCATTCATAAGATCGCTCCCTACTTTTTCTCTTTACTCATCGCCGATTCGTCTCGACAGACGACGACGTAAATTTAAAATTAAATCTAAAATGCCAATCCACATCGTGGCGAACTGCATTAATAAAGTAATAAATATCAAAACTAAACGGATGCCGTTTGACAATCCATAGCTTTTAAAAATAGTCCACAAACAACCGATACCCTGCAGTACCAACATGTACGATCCCAGCGCGTACATATTATAAGCCACAATATTAATGGCTTCCGATTGCAGTTCGTTACCCCAATACGTCAACAGCACACCGAGGGCAAACATGTATAAGGTCCACTGCGGTACACGCCACTCTTCAAGGGGCGGTAAGGTTACGCCTTCACCACCGGTGCGGCGCATGATAATATTCGCTACGGCGCAAATGAAGTAGCTAATTACTACGGACGACATAAATAGGGCGGCCAAAAGCACATAGGCCATTTGCTTAAGCATGGCCTGCACACTGGTCATCATGGCGGTCACTTGTTCATCCATGAGACCCTGTTCACGATAAGCGGTTTCCATTTCGGTCAACGCTTCCTGCTGAAAATTTTGCCACATCGTAACTATATCCATCTGCATCACATATTGCGCAATCATAAGCTGTATACCGATGGTAACCATCATTGTTACGGCCGGCAATACCAAAAGCCGACTGGTCGACCAGCGATGTATATAACCATAGGCCAAGACAATACCGGGTATGCCCGATGTCATCACTTGCATGAGTGCCCCTAAGGGTGTCAATACAACCGACATAACCAGCCCCATCGTAACGGTCGCCAAAATACTCCAACGAACACCATGGCGAGCGCCCAACACTACAAGTACGGCGGGCATCAAGATGGAAGCAAGGAATCCCATAAACGGTACCGTAACTCCCACAAAGGTAAATACCATAATAAGAGCCGTCAAAAATCCTGTTTCCACTACGGCTCGCGTATCTGTATATCTCATAAATTACTCCTGACAAAATAGACGTATGACCGAGGTCATACGCCTATTATAACATTTTGTATTGTTTTTGAATATCATTAACCACAAAATCACAAATTACGACCTATATAGGAGGGTAAATTACCACTTATAAACAAGCTTGAATTTACCGCATCACTCAGCCGATGCGACTTATACGTCTTGGATAATCGGTAAAATCATCGGACGACGACGGGTCTTTTCATACAAGAATTTACCCAAAGTATCGCGTACTTGAGATTTAATGGTAGCCCAATCTTTCATCTGACTGGCTTCGCATTTTTCAATCACTTGTTCAATGCGTTTTTGCGCTTCGTTCATGAGATCTTCCGCATCACGTACATATACGAAACCGCGCGATACGATATCAGGACCGGCTACAATCTGGCCGCTGGCACGGTCCATGGCCATAACTACGATAACCATACCTTCCTGCGCCAATTGCTGACGATCGCGAATTACGATATTGCCAACATCGCCAACACCGAGACCGTCAACGAACACCTTGCCGGCCGTAACGTGACCGCCTTTGCGGCCTGTACGACTGGTGAATTCAAAAATCTGCCCATTGTCGCCTACAAGCACGTGATTTGGTTTCACAATGCCCATGGATACAGCAAGTTCACCATGTTTCTTCAACATGCGATACTCACCGTGTACCGGAATGAAGAATTTAGGACGAACCAAGTTGAGCATGGTTTTCAAATCTTCTTGGCTGCCATGACCGGATACGTGAATGCCGCGGTCACGACCATAAATTACATCCGCACCTAAGCGCAATAGATTGTCGATGGTACGACCAACCGCTGCTTCATTGCCCGGAATCGGCGTGGCGGAGATAATAATCGTATCATTCGGAGTAATTTCGATAGTACGATGATTATTGGTTGCCATACGGGATAAGCCTGCCATAGGTTCCCCTTGACTGCCGGTTGTCAAAATCATGATTTCGTCATCACGGTAACGACCCATTTCATCAACATCAATCAAAGTTCCTTCCGGAATATTCAAGTAACCGCGTTCCTGCGCAATTTCCGTTACGTTAACCATACTGCGGCCCAACACGATAACTTTACGCTTGAAGGCAACCGCCGCATCAACAGCCTGCTGCAAACGAGATACGTTGGACGCAAAAGTAGCGAGTACTACACGGCCGCGAGCTTCCCCTACAGCACGAAGTAAAGCAGGTCCTACGGTGCTTTCAGATGGAGTAAATCCCGGTTTTTCCACATTCGTGGAGTCGGACATCAAGGCTAATACGCCTTTGTTGCCCAGTTCGGCAAATTTATGAACGTCCATCAATTTACCGTCTACCGGCGTCTGGTCCACTTTGAAGTCACCGGTGTGAACAACAGTACCTACCGGCGTTTCAAAATAAACGGCGCAAGCATCAGGAATAGAGT
>NZ_HF986226.1:0-9100 GCF_000431435.1 Veillonella sp. CAG:933 | reverse complement strand
GAATTTCATCGCCCGCTTTTACAATATTAAGTTTTACGCCGCCTACTTTATTTTCTTTCAATTTGCCTTCGATTAAACCGCAAACAAGGTTAGTAGCATATACCGGCACATTGATTTCTTTCAAGAGATACGCCAAGGAACCGATATGGTCTTCATGACCGTGAGTGATAACTACGGCACGTACTTTATCTTGGTTTTCAATCAAATAACTCATGTCAGGGATGACAATGTCAACGCCCGGCATATCGTTTTCAGGGAACGCAAGACCTGCATCCAATACGATAATATCATCGCCATATTGGAATACGGTCATGTTCTTACCGATTTCACCGAGACCGCCCAACGGAATAATCATGAGCTTATCTTTTTTGCTCGAATGATGTTGATGATTCGCATGTGCATCACCATTGCTGTGGGATGTGTGACGGCCATTAATATTGGCACGATCGCCGGTATTTTTTTCATTGCGATTGTTATAACGTGTAGAGTTAGTACGATTATTCGTACGGTTGTTGGTACGAGCCGGTTTAGCTGTGCCTTCCGCATTAGCCGCAGCATTGGCAGAATTTGTGTTCTTACGACGCGGTGCGGACTGTTTAGCGCCTTCGCCGGATGCATTCGTTGTACGGCGTGTGCTTGGTCGACGAGTTTCCCCGGTATTGCGATTACTATTTGTGCGACGCGTGGTGCGACGAGTGGTTTCGCCGCCCTGTTGTGCTTGATCGGCACCTGTCGTTTCAGTAGCCACAACATTTTTAGCTACCGGTGCTTTTTTCTCAGCCGCCGGTTTAGGCTCATTAGCAGTATTATTGCTTTGGCCTGTTAATTGATTCAATAATTCTTTTAACATATATGTATTACTCCTCCTAAATTTTATATTTCCTTAAATATATACCTTAATCATGTACGTCCGTCCGGAGTATACCTATTCTCCGCGTTCCTTTGTGGGATGTACGTAAAAAGATTCACTCGTTCATTATTAACTTGTCATCACATAAGCGTATGGATGCAACACAAAAGCAAGGACCGTTCTTTGTAAGACACGCCTCTTCGTCTGCAAACTGCTTCTGTAAAGTTAAAGGGTAAAATGTGAAAAAACTGCACGATTACACATATTGTGTACCTGAAAAAAGAGCCGAATTATGACTCTTTGCACATTATATTAACCCAAAGCCGAACAAATATCTTACGAATAGTATACCATAAGTCATATAAAACGAAAAGAACCCCCGACAAATTAATCGAAGATTCTCTATATATAAAACTTTTTTATTCTATGTCTTTTGCGTATACTAACCGGCGCTTACACTAATTTTATGCCAAGCAACACGTCTTCGCCCTTACATACTGTCATTAACGCTCAATCGCAGCCTTGAACTGCTCGCGATACTGCTTGGCGCCGCCATTGGCAGGATGCCGCAGTGCATGAGCCACAATGCCCTGCCGCGCCAAAATATCCGCCGACTTGCGCCCTACGGCACAAATAATCTGTCGGTCACCATTGTACGCTTCAATCAAGGCCATTAAGTCCTCGGTAAACTGACCGCCGATAACAATTTCTGTCTCCGTAGGCGTGCGATTCGTCAAAGGCTGATTCGCTACATGGGGATGAAAAGGAAAAATATTCCACAATATAGCATCATAGGTAGAGATATTATTCTCCAAAAGAGCTGACCATACTACCGTATCCGTCGGTTCGTTAAACCCTTCCAAGCGTTGTTTATTATTAAGCAACAATGGGCTATCGGCACGACTCGTCCGTTTGCCTATGCCGTCCGGCAAAATCATAGCGGGTTTCACATCATTATGAAAACCGAGGAGCATGCGCTCACAGGTAATGGCAATACCGGAAAAGCGCCCACCCTGATAGCCTACGGCTTCAGCCACAATAAGATAACGGCTTTGTTTTAAGCGTGCTCTTAAATAACTCTCTAATTGCTCCCGTCGCCACTGAGGCGCCGCCTGCGATACATCGAGGGCCGGATCGTAATCACGCCACGGATTAAATACCGTATCAGAGCCTTCATAAGCTGCCAGTTTATCTATAAACCGACTAATTGAATCTTTCATAGAACCTCCTCTACGGCATTTAACACACATTTAACACGCATTCAACACACTTTTGACATGTATCTTTCCTGCTATAACAATTTGATAAAAATCCGCCAATCAATATAGTTAACAAACTGATTGTTTATCGTGTTTCGTAAATAAATATCTTATTCTCAACGCGCAACAATTTCACCATTGACGCTAACGAAGATTTTTCAAAATGTCCCCGATACTTTTCAGGCACAAGAATCAGCGCATGAAGTGCTACCGGATTATCGATCGGCATCGGTTCCGTCGGATTTTTCCCCATCGGCAAGCGGGTTGCTTGTCCCTTATCATTCGTTACACTTTGTAAAACTCGTGCTTCATTATTAAGGGCCGCCTGAAAACGCTCCGTCACTTCTTCTACCGTTTGAGCAGGCATCTTGTTTTTACCTTCCCAAGCATTACTACGTTCCTTATTTTTATTAGGTAACGCATCGTCTTCAATTTTAGTAACTTCTTTGTCCGTATAATACACGAGCGACGCACTATAGTCACCATAATAATAGATATCGCCGTCATACTGAGCCACAACAGGTGCATAAGCTACCGATGAGCGTTGTTCTACCAGCGGTTGTATCCCTTCATGAATAACAAGCCCTGCAATGGCCATAGTCATAAAAGTAACTACTACCGGCAGCATATAGCGTTTCTGGTTCCAATACATCAGGCCGGTCAAAATAAAACCGACTACAATCAGTACATACAACAAGTACCAGAAGCCCCAAGGCACATAAAAACTGGCCACGCCCAAAACGAGCCACAAGAAGAAGGCCGGCCCCATAATGAGCCAAGACAACTTACGCGGGCGACCGGGACGCAATATTTTTACAACCCCAAAAGCACCTAAAAAGCTAAACGGTACCAAGCTGATAAATGTATACGTCGGGTACTTAGTGGCCATTAACGTATAGAATAATAATGTCCCCCACCCCATAATCATGGAATAAATATAGAACGGCTGTTTAAAACGCCAACCGTAATACATACCGTATAATACGGCGCCTGTCCACGGCAACGAAGCCAACGGGAACATAACTAAGTAATACCACCAATGATTAGCTTCCGGATGCTCCGACTGGGTGGCGCGCACCACATTATGAAGCCCCAAGAAACCATCAATAAAATCTTGCCCGTGTGTCATGTACATATAGCCGTACCAAGGCATAACGACAACTAAAAAGGCTAAAATGCCTTGCCACGAAAAGATGTAGCGAAGCATACGGCCCGAACGCATTACAGCGGCATATACCAAGAGCAAAATCCCCGGCAATACGAGTGCCACCGGTCCTTTGGTCAAAACACCGATGCCCGCAAAAAGGTATGCCCACACCATAAACAAGGTGCGGCGTTCCGTAAGCCCGCGATAAGCATAGGCCAAGGTGCCGATAGTCGCCCACAAGAGCACCATATCCGTTACGATGCCTCGCGCCAAAATCCAGAATTCAAGGGATGAACCGAGAATCATGGCACTCCACAGCGATACCAAACGACGGCCGGAAATGCTGCGCACTACCTGGTAGAAGAACCCTACCGACAAGGCCCCGAATAAAGCGGCCGGAAAACGAGCAGCAAAATCGGAAAAGCCGAAAATTTTATAACTTAACGCAATAAGCCAATAAATCATTATCGGCTTATCATACCAATATTCATGATAAATCTGTGGCGATAACCAATCGCCGGACATGACCATTTCTTTAGCTGTCAATGCATAGTTCGACTCAACCGGATCGGTAATCGGCAAACTGCCATTGCCGATAGCAAACATGGCGAAGGCGATTAAGAAGCAAATGACGCTCAAGCGATGAAGTCGCATCTAATCCCTCCTTAGCGCTGTGTTGTATTATCCTGCACAGCATTGTCTTTCATTTCGGTTGTTGCCTCATCCGTAAGGTCTGCCTCTTCTTTGGTTTCAATCTTCGAGTCATGAGCAACTGAATTTACACCGTCTGTATCTTGCTTGCGCTTTTTGTTGCGATAGTAACGAATGCCGAAGAAGACCGCAATGATAGCAAAAACAACTATCATAATAACTAAGAATTCATGATTGTACTCAATCAAATCCTGCCAATGTTCACCCAATTTTACGCCGAGCCATACGAGCAAAATCGTCCAAGGAATTGTGCCGAGTAAAGTCCAAATGATAAAACGCCCCATCGGATAACGGGCGATACCGGCCGGGAAAGAAATAAAGGTACGAATCCCCGGCAACAAACGGCCAAAGAACACCGCAGCACCGCCGTATTTATTAAACATTTTCTCAGCCATTTCAAATTTATGTTCATTGAAGAAAATATAGCGACCATATTTTCTAAGCAACGGACGGCCCCCATGTTCCCCCATCCAATAGGATAAAATAGAGCCAACCACACCGGCAGCCGTAGCTACAATCATGGTCATATTCATCTCGAATACGCCTTGCGCAATCAAATACCCCGAGAAGCCCAACACAATCTCACTGGGAATCGGAACATTGGCATTTTCCAATACCATCGTAATAAACATGGCCGCATAGCCGTATGTCTCCAAAAATGAAATCAGGTAATCCACTGTTAATATCTCCTTTTACTTGTTTACAACTTACCAAACTATATTTCTCTTACAGAGTGTGTTAATTTCTCACATTATCTTTTATTTTACCATAATTTCTGTCTTTTTAACACAAAGTTATTACCAAAACGCATAGTTTATAAAAAGTTTATAAATTGTAAAATCCGGTTTAGCAAAGGGTGAAAAAGAAACCTAATTATAAGCTATATCTCAGCAATACTGCGAAAAAAGCCACCGAGTCAACGAATTAACTCAGTGGCTAAATTACTTACTGTTTCATTTTGCTATCATGCAAAAAAAACTATACGAGAACTCTTAGGCTCCGAATACATCTTCCAACACGATAGTCTGTTTACGGTTAGGGCCTACGGATACGATACCGAGACGAACGCCGGTTACTTCCGAAATGCGTTCTACATAACGACGAGCCGCTTCAGGCAACTCATCATAATGACGAATACCGCTAATATCTGTCTGCCAACCAGGTAACGTTTCATATACCGGTTCGCATTGTTCCAATACCTGTAAATCTGCCGGGAATCCTTTAACCGGTTCGCCGTTCAAAGTATAACCTACACAGATTTTAATTTCAGGCAATTTGTCCAAAATATCAAGACGGGTAATTGCCAAATAATCAAGGCTGTTAAGGTCGGCTGCATATTTAACTACAGCCAAGTCTAACCAACCGCAACGACGAGGACGACCGGTTACGGTACCGAACTCATGACCGGTTTCACGGAGTAAATCACCGATTTCATTCAATTGTTCGGATGGGAATGGACCGGCGCCTACACGAGTAGCGTACGCTTTAACTACGCCTACGATATTTTTCAAATAATTAGGACCTACACCGGCGCCTACAGAAGCACCACCGGAAATAGGATGAGAGCTCGTAACGAATGGATAAGTACCATGATCGAGGTCAAGCATAGTTGCCTGAGCGCCTTCGAACAACACTTTTTTACCATCTTTGATGTAAGATACTACATTGTAATTTGTATCTTGTACATATTGGCGTAAACGATCGGCATATTCTAAGTAATCTTTTAAAATTTCATAGTAATCTACCGGTTCGGCGCCATATACTTCGCGCAAAATTTTATTTTTAATCTTAACATTATATTGTAATTTTTCTTTGAAAACTTCTTCGTTCATCAAATCGCAGATGCGAATGCCGATACGATTTACTTTATCTGCATAGCAAGGGCCGATACCGTTCTTGGTCGTACCGATGGATAAAGCGCCTTTAGAGGCTTCTTCCGCTTCATCCAAGCGATTATGATATGGCAAAATTACATGAGCACGATTGGAAATCTGCAATGTTTTAGCACTTTTGCCTTGGCTTTCCAAGTTTTCAATTTCACCTAAAAGAACTTTAGGGTCGATAACTGTACCGGTGCCTACCACATTGATTTTATTGTCATATAAAATCCCACTAGGCAATAAACGAAGCGCAAATGCTACGTCATCAACTACTACGGTATGTCCTGCATTGTTGCCGCCTTGACTGCGAACAACCACGTCCGCCTGTTCTGCTAAATAATCTACGATCTTGCCTTTTCCTTCATCGCCCCATTGGGTTCCGATAACCATACTAGTTGCCATAATATTCAAACCTCCATTTGTATCACATAGTGTCAGTTGTGGTATGGCCTGCTCTAAAATTTGAATTATAAAAGTCTAATTCTAAAACTAAAAAATAGAGACATTATCATACAATTTATTATAACATACCTTTGAAAAGTGTGCATCAAGTAAAACGGCGGAGGTATGGGAAACGGAGAGGCTCCTCGGCTAAGGCTTGGTTTTGCTTCGCAAAAAGACCCTCATCCGAGGACCTCTCCGTTTTCTCCCAAAGACCTCTCGTCGTGTTTATGATGCTAAGAGGGTGGCTTGGAGGAAGACCCTTTTACCGCAACACCTCGCCGCTTCGTTCTTAACCGCTCATACAACAGCAGATCTCTCGGCCATCGCTTAAAGCCTCTCATCGTGTTTATGATGCCGGGGAGGAGGTTTTTTTATGGCACTATAGTGCATGAATCTATAAAATGAGCTAAAATAATAGAAAATAGCAGTAAGTATTTGAATGTTATTCTATAAATTAGCAAAGGCTGTGGCCGTGCACTACCACAGCCTTATATTTCAATTCCCTATGTATTCTCATAGCAAGGTGATCCAACCCATGAAGAAAAAGGAAAAACGACGCCAAGAGCTCATAACTATATTAAATAAAAGTATGACACCGCTGACGGGTGATGAATTAGCTCAGAGTTACGGGGTTACACGACAGGTAATCGTGAACGACATGGCCGCTCTCCGTGCCGCCGGTTATCCGATTCGTTCCACCGTAAAAGGATACGAAATCAGCAAAGGGCCAACGCAGGGCGTTTTACGCACCATAACCTGCCGTCATAAGCCGGAGGATGTAGTGACGGAATTACACACAATTGTCGCCATGGGTGGCCTGGTTCACAATGTATCTGTCAACCACGACGTGTACGGGACGCTCACTGCCCCCTTGTTAATCAAAACAGACGACGATATTGAGGCCTTTTTAAACAAACAGAAAGATTCTACCAGCGGTTTGCTCTCCCGATTAAACAACGGTCTCCACACCCATCTGATTGAAGCACCCACGCCCGACATAATGGATCACATCATCAAAGCATTACAGGATTTACACATAATAGTAGCATCGGACGCATAACTGTCCGGTGTTTTTTCATATAATCATCTTGCTTACTTTTTTCAAAAAAAGCCCTTGCTATCTGAAAGTTATTGCTGTATAGTTAAAAAGTATACACATTGCTCAACTGTATACTTTTTATTTTTAGGTATTAGAAACAGGGGATGACTCGATGATTATTAATGAATTGAACACGATGAAACCTAATCGCTTTCATTACAAACTTTTACTCATTGCCGGCATCGGCTGGGCTTTTGACGCCATGGATACGGGCATTATTTCCTTCATCATGCCGTTATTAACCAAAGAATGGCATCTCACGGGCACAGAAATCGGTATGCTCGGCAGTGTAGGTCTCTTGGGCATGGCCATCGGCGCCGTATTGGCCGGTGCTTTAGCGGATCATATAGGTCGTAAAAAAATCATTACTTGGACCATGTTACTGTACGGTATTGCCACGGCCCTGTCAGCCATGGCGCCTAACTACGAGTTTTTGCTCGTCTGTCGTTTATTGGTAGGCCTTGGCCTCGGTGGTGAACTCCCTGTAGTAGCCACCTTGATTACCGAATATTCACCGCAAGATTCCCGCGGCCGTTTCATCGTCATGCTGGAAAGCTTCTGGGCTATCGGTTGGCTTTTAGCGGCCCTCATCGCCTATCTCATCATTCCGATTTACGGTTGGCGTATCGGCCTTGCCATCGGGGCCTTACCGGCCCTCTATACCGGGGTCATTCGCTCCCACATGCCGGAATCCTTACGTTATCTGATTAAACAGCAAAAACTTGACCAACTGAACGCAACCATCGCTCAAGTAGAGGCAGCTACCAAGGTTCCTCTCACGCGTTGCACCAAAGACGATTTAACTATGTTAACCGCCAACGACTCTCGACCTACCCTTGGCACTCTTTGGAACAAACAATATGCCTTGCGTACCTGCATGTTATGGATTACCTGGTTTGGCATTGTTTTCAGCTACTACGGCATTTTCATGTGGCTCCCTTCGTTAATCTATCAACAAGGTTTTACCATTATAAAATCATTCGAATACCTCTTAATCATGACCATAGCACAATTCCCGGGCTACATTTCAGCAGCCTATTTAGTTGATAAAATCGGACGTCGCTATACCTTATCGCTCTATTTATTATGTAGCGGCATCAGCAGCTATTTCTTTGGTCATGCCACCTCGGAAGCCATGTTATTGACCTCCGGTATTTGCATGTCATTCTTCAACTTAGGTGCCTGGGGTGTTATTTACACTTACACACCGGAATTATATCCTACCGAAATCCGTGGCCTCGGCTCCGGTTGGGCCGCCGGCATCGGTCGTATCGGTGGCATCATCGCCCCGTTTTTAGTCGGTTTCCTCCTCTCCCATGAAATGCATATGGACGCTATTTTTTACCTCTTTGCCTCTGTCTTCGTCATCATTGCACTCGTAGTGTTGAGTTTTGGTAAAGAAAGTAAAAAACAAGCATTAGAAGGAATTAAGTAAAACGGCGGAGGAATGAAGAAGTCCTGAGAAGCTCCTCAACTGAATAAAAATAGAAGTGGCGAGGTATCACGTCCAAAGGCTTGAAGGAAGACCCTTTTACCGCGATACCACCTCGCCACTTTTTTCTATCATCTCATATCAGCCGCGGATCTCTCAGGGCTTCGCTCAGCACCTCGCACCGTTCACTATGACGGAGAGAAGAGAAATGAAACAGCGCAAGGTTATATAGAAAAACCCGAGAAGTGAACCGACCCCTTAAAGTTAGACCTAAAAAT
>NZ_HF986225.1:23624-33491 GCF_000431435.1 Veillonella sp. CAG:933 | reverse complement strand
GGAAGCTCCGACCTCTTTAGGTGGGAGTAGTTCACAAAGCAGTTCAAATAGGCATTATACAATTACAGGTTATGCAAATGAAGAAGTATACAATAAATATATTGCTGATTGTGATAAATTCACAATGTACCAGAAAGTATGTAATGTGGTATATCAGTCTACTAACGGACGAATGGATGCGGAAATTGAAAGTAATACTTTATATGTTACTCCAAAGAAATTTTCTAAGGACGAATTAACCAACATTAAAAAATCAGTATGGAAACAGACACAGGATAAGATCTTTATCAATGGTAAATATGCAGATAAACAAGAATACGGGATAAAAGATTACAAAGGACAAGAAGTAATTTCAAACTATTCGTATTTCGATAAGAAATTAAAAACAAATGCGTACATACATGGAAAAACTTTTGTAAAGCCTGGAAAATACGATTCTTTGTATCCAGATGCTAAGTACTATGTGAAGGATGCTAATACAAAGATGGGATTAAAACTTAAGTTTTTGAATTTTGCTGTTAAAACATATCGTTCAAATGATTTTTTGGGTCTTGCGTATTTGGTTGAATCCTTGTTAATTGTAACAGTTTTGGTGCCAGCAGTATGTATATATGTGTTTAAAAACGGAAAAAAAGGAGTTTGATTGTGTGAAGAATGATGAAAAAAAGAAATGGAAGAAAACCAGTTGTCATTCTTAGGATAGGAATAGCTGGTGGATGAATGCCAGGGCGGGAGGATTCTCGCCCGTTTTCTTTTAAAAAGCAAGAATCTTTATATGTGAAAAATATTCTTTCAAAAATATCTCATATTTATAGTAGAAGGCTAAGAAAGGAGTACGAAGATGAAGAAATGTCTCACATCAAGATATATTAAAAAGACGGATCTACGGCAAGAAAATAACGAACGGATCTTGCAGGATCTTTTCGCATTCAATTCCATGAAACGCACTTCTTTTTTATGGCAGAGACAGGATCGGAAGTTCTTGAAAGATGACGGAAAAGAGCTATCTCATCAGCTGAAGTTGAAGGACATATACGGATGTAAGGATTACTTCATTAATTCCGCTATTGGAAACGCTAGAGCACTCATCAAATCCGGACAGGAACTGACGAAGTTGTATATTGACGATGCCAAAGATGATATGAAAGCAATCCAAAAGGTTCTCCGTAAGAAGAAAAAATATCGCAAGAAGCTGTTGAAGATCAAGGAATCGATCATCAAGCATACAAAAGATCCAAAGAAATCACTGAAAGGATCTGCAAACATCAAGTATGAAAAAGATGGCAGTGTGACAATGCAGTTCTTCCAAAGGATATGGACCTATGAAACACTGTATCTGTTCGAACATCAATGGCTGGATCGAAAGCTTCGGCAGTTAAAGACACAGATCGCGAATATGGAGCATAAACTGAAACGACTGGAGGTTAAACAACAAAGATTCAAAGATCACCCTCTCAAGGTAAAGTTTGGTGGAAAGAGGCTGACAAAGAACCGGGCGATTCCAGAACGACACCGAGCATTAGAGAAACGAAGGAATCAAAGAATGATGATCTCTGGCAGAAAAGACTGTAAATATGGAAATTTTGTTTTCCATTATGATATTGAAACAAAAACATTAGAGTATCGGAGTATGACGGACTGGGATGGAAACAGGATCTGTTTTCCAAATGTCACATTCCCTTACGGGCAGGAATGGATCGAAACCTGGTTACAAGAACGAAAAGGTGCGATCGCATGGGAGATCGTAGACTGTGGAACTGCCTGGCAGATCCGCTGTATCCTGACGAAAGAACCGGAAGATATGAACAATTACTATGGAGATGGAACGATCGGAATCGATGTTAACTTTGATCATATCGCAATGACAGAGACAGATCAGAGTGGAAATCTCCTGCATCATAAAGTTTTTTATTATGATATAGAAGGAAAGAGGAGTGGCCAGATCAAACATCAGATCTCGGAAGCTCTGGAAAAGATCTTTCAATATGCGGATCAACAGTACAAACCAATCACAGCAGAGAACATTAAAAGTATCCAGAGAAAGAAGTTTTACGACAAGCATCGAAAAAGACACTGGCATATCAGTATGTTCGCCAGTGCCTGTATCCGGGAACTTCTGATCTCAAAAGCCGTGAAGTATCATATCGGTGTCAAGTTTGTTCATCCGGCGTATACGTCCAAGGCTGGGAAAATGCGATATCTGAGAAGATACGGACTCAGCATTCATGAAGCCGCGGCTCTCTGTATCGCAAGGAGAGGACAGGGATATAAAGAATCGATCCCATCCTATCTGAAACCTTACCTGAAGGATGAAAAAGTCCGTGCCCTGATCCCGCAGCAATGGGGATCCATAACGAAACTCATCAACAAAGTCACTACACAGGATCTCCTGTCCTATCAGGATCCTGTCTTACATAGAAACTGATAACCTATTTACAAATGAATCTATGGAGTCATCCTGTACCGGGCGTGAGCCGGAGTCCCTCAGAGAAAACTGCCGTCCTATCCCGGATGCATTGCAGGATGACTGGAACACAGGGACTGTCTGTGACCGGATCAATGGATCTCCTTTCTGACGGCAAATGACCTTTTTTTTAAAGAGGACAGGCGTTCTCAGATCGGCTCAGGGATGCAACGACCGGTGTTCCGATAGAGGAAACTCTCTATCAAAAAAGGATCGCACGAAGTGAGGAGAACGAAGTGTCGATCGCCATACCACCATTGGAAGCCACTTGTCATTCTTTGAATGGCTGGTGGAGCCTCGCCAATGACGAAAATCAGGATAACTTGAAATATGATCCTGAATATGATGATCAGGAATGTGAATTAAAAGATTTCAAAGGGCAGAGAGTATGTTCGGGTTATACTTATTCTGATAAAAATTTAAATATCAATGCCTATGTATATGGAAAAACTTTTGTAAAACCTGGAAAATACGACTCTTTATATTCAGACGCAGAATACTATGTGAAGGATACTAATACAAAAACAGCATTAAAACTTAAATTTTTGAATTACATTGTCAAAACATATCATTCAGATGGATACTTAATTACATTATGCAGTTTTGAAATTTTATTTTTCATAGTCGTCCTTATACTTACAATGTAAGAGTATACGTAAAAAAAGGAGTCTAATTATGAAAAAGATAATGAAAATAATTGTATATACTGGAGTTATCATTTCTTTGATTCCAATCATTACGATGTTCTGTATCAATCTGAGACAAAATAAGATAGAAACGGACCGTAATTTTTATGGCAAAGAAATTACAGAGGGTCAATTAAAAGTCATTCAAAATTCATATCAAAAATATGAGTGTAATATAAAATATTTTGTCATAAAAAAAGATATAGGACAGTTGAAATACTATTATAATGATAAAAATCATATGAAATTTGAAACGAATGAAAAGATCTATAATAAATACATTAAAGGTGCAGATATTTTTTTTGTATACAAACCAAAATGTCAAATCAGTTATCGTTCCAATCATGGAAAATTAACAGCTACGTTTATTGGAAACAAAATCTTTTTGATACCAAAAAAATTTTCGGATCAAGAATTAAAAACAGTGAAAAGTCTTGTGGTTCAAAAGAGTCATAAGAAAGTATTTTTAACATACTCCTTAGATGATGTTGCAAAAAAATATAACAATCTTGCAATTCATGGCTTGAAAAATAAAAAAGCAATTACTGATTTTAAGTTTTCCAATGAGCTTGGGAATGGATCAGTTTGTGGAAAAAGTCTCATAAAATCTGCAAAATATGATCGCTTATATAAAGATTTTGCTTTCTATCAAACTCCAAAAGAAAAACTTACAAATACAAAAGACAGGTTCTTATTGTTCTCTGCAAAATTACAGCCCTGTTATCCTAATGGATATTTTCTGTTTTATATGGTCTCATTTTTATTTTCTACACTATTAGTATTGTTTGCAGGAGCTAAAGATGAGAACGTCTTGATTATTATATTACAATATGTTGTAACAGGGCTTTGGATTGGTCAATGGGACAAAAGCGGAATTGTAATGGCGATTATTCTTATTTTGATTCTGTTGTTTTTCATAGGAAAGGAATTGAGAAGCATAAGAAAAGAGGGCGATTTACAAGATGAAGAAAAGAAAAATATTTGAGTTTTTATATCAGCTATTATTATTCCAATCATTTGTTGGATTCTTTGGAAGCATATTTGTTTTGTTGGTAATGAAATTTACGTTTGTTTATGAACCAATAGGATATGAAGAAACACATCCTTTTCATCCAATACCACCCCCAGCAAGTTTTCTGCAGGTCATACAGTATCATCCCATAATCTCAACATTTTGTGCAATCTGCGGAATAATATTTTTTCTGTATGTTGCATATAACGTGACAAAGACTATCGAAATGCATGTTAGTGGAAAAGAGAAGGATGCCAGATTGTTAATGCATCATTGTATCAATGCCTTAATAAATCTAAAAAATGTAAATATAAAAGATTTGGAGGAAGAGAAAGAGATGATTGGCGAAGTTAATGTATATCTGACAAACCCAGGTGACCTTAATCCTGAAAAAGTGATTGACTATTATTCAGATTCTGATTTTGAATACAATCTTCGTATCGGAGATTACTGTAAAGTTGTATTAGATAGAGAGGAGCCAACTCATTGGATATCTGGTATCATAATTGAGATCAACGAAGAAGAAAATTCTTTTTCAATAATAGATTCTGATGGTAATATCATTAAAATTGAGTGTGATCATATTCATAATATATGTTCTAAAGAAGAATTACAAAATCTAATGAAAGGGAAGAGTATAAAATGATTTTGCAAGAAAAAATTAAAAATACCAGTTTGCTGAATAAAGAATTATCCAACGAAGAAGTCAAATCAATTGTTGAACCAGCAAGAGAATCAGTCAATGCAAAAACAGCATTGTTTTCAATTCGTCCGGAATATGTAGAAAAGATTTTCAATGGAACCAAAAAGTTCGAATATCGAAAACAGCCAAACAGAATTCCAATTAGCAAAATACTGATATATGAGACAGCTCCAATCATGAAAATTGTGGGAGAAGCAGAAGTTGAAAAAGTTCTTGTGGATACACCAGAAGTGATCTGGGAAAAGACCAAAGAATATCCTGGAATAAACAAAAAGTTTTATGATCAGTATTTTCGAAAGCGAGATACTGCAGTTGCTTACCAATTGAAAAATGTGATCAAATTCGATATTCCAAAAGAATTAAGCGATTTTGGGATTAAAAGAGCCCCACAATCATTCTGCTATCTGCCATGAAATCTTATATGTGAAAATAATTTTGTTTGAATTCTTTCATATTTATATTGAAGATGAAAACTATATTCGAAGAAAGGAAAATATATGGCAGGATTAGATAATAACATGCTTTCAGTTATTGAATGTTTGGCGAAAAATAAAATACAGGATGCGAAAAATGCAGCGATCGTATGCTGCAAAAATGATACAACAAAAAAGAACGCAGCGAATCTTAATTACTATCAAAAACTTTTAGAAAATGGAAACTCAACATTTATGGAACTTCCTCCAAATCTTCAAGCCTATATGTCATTAGAAGATGTTTCCGGATTTCGTGAAGATCGATATTATGTTGGAGAAAAACAACAGAAACTGTATATCAGATTCTTGTAGGAACAAAAGTATCAGATAGACTAATGGAATATGGCATTTCCTATCATAATAGTACGCTTCTATATGGGGTTCCTGGAACAGGAAAAACTGAATTTGCAAGATATGTTGCATATAAATTGGGGCTTCCATATGCATATTTGAACTTTTCTAATCTGATTGATTCATATATGGGAAAAACGGCACAAAATTTATCAAGAATTTTCGATTATTGCAAAGGAATGAAATGTGTATTGATGTTGGATGAGATTGATTGTATTGGACAAGCTAGGCAACATAATTCCGGCCCAGATGCAGAAATGGGACGAATTGTCATATCTCTGATGCAATGTCTGGATAATCTTGTACATGGACAGATTGTAATTGCTGCAACAAACAGAGAAGACATTCTTGATAAAGCATTAAAACGAAGATTTCGTAACAAAGTGGAATTTACAAAATTCAATGAGAACGAAGAGCTTAAAATGATTGAAAAATTTGTAGAAAGCATTGATCTTATGAACATGGATCAAGAATTGGTTGAATATGTAAAGGATGATCACACGCAATCTGAAACCATGGATTTTCTTGTAGAAAAACTGATCCAAAAGGTAAGCAGGGAAGTAATCTAGATGACTCAAAAGGTAGTATTTATATAATATCGGATAATCTTCAAAAAGAATCCGAAATCTTATATATGAAAAATAAAAATTGCGAAATTCATCATATTTGTATTAAACAAAGAAGAAAGGAAGATGAAAAGTGAAAGAAGCATACCCTGTTTTTTTAACAGAAGATACAAAAGAAAACGGATTCTTGGTATATGTCCCAGGACTTGAAATTCATACAGAAGCTGCCGATCTATATGATGCGATTCAAATGGCAAGAGATGCGATTTCTTTAAAAGTTGCAGATCTGGAATTGGATGAAAAAGGACTTCCTACACCAATGACTTATGAAGAAGGATTTGCTAAGGTTTCGAAAGAATATGGATGTTTGGAAGGAATCATGACTTATGTAGACATTAACACGGAATCTTATCTAAGCCGTTTGAAAAATAAGTCTGTTAGAAAGAATTGTTCTATTCCTGTTTGGATGGACGATGAAGTCAAAAAATATGGAATTAGTTGTTCAAAAGTGTTGCAAAATGCATTAGCTATGAAAATTGCAGAAGAACGTGAAAAAGATAATATAGGAGATATCAGGAATGAAAATAAAAAGCGGTAGAAAAATGGATATAAAATTTAGTTCAAAATTAGAAAATATATACTTAAATGGGGGAACATATAATTTGCTGATCGGAGCCATTGTACTATATGGCTTGTTGATAAATCTCATTACATGTGCGTTTTTCAGAGATTATATAACAAGGATCCCATTAAAAGGATTGTTAATTGGATATCTGCTTATCGCAATTGTTGGAATTTCCATAATGACATTTTGTAAATCGGTGATCTTAAAATTCATAGGCTACAATATGCTGGTAATTCCGTGTGGTGCAACATTATCTACAACCTTAAATGATTATGTTGGAAAATCTGATATTGTATTAGAAGCATTGATCATTACAACGATCATTACTGTTTGTATGGTGATTCTTAGCTCTGTTTTTCCTAAATTTTTCTTAGGAATTGGAAGAATGCTTTTTGTTGCACTGTTAGGCATTATCATTGCATATATTGTGTGTCTTTTTGCAGGCTTAAATTCTGGAATTGTAACATGGATTTCAGCGATCGTATTTTCTTTATATATCGGACATGATTTTGTGTCAGCACAGCATGCATCCCATAATGTAGCAAATGCGATCATTTTTGGTGCAGATATCTATTTGGATCTGATCAATCTTTTTGTTGATCTCTTGGCAATCTTAAAAGACAATGACTGATTACTTATATATATGAAGATAGATCACAGAAAGGAGAATGCAAAGTGAAATCAAATATTAATTACACATATCCGAAATATGTTTCCGTAGAACAGTCCGATGGACAAATTGTTCAAATTTTGTATAAAAATATCAAGAATCATGAGGAATTTATTAAATGATTATACGGATGAAGGAATAGATGAATATGAAAAAGAGGCTTATACCCAATTGAAAGATCTGAAAAAGCAAATTAGAGAAAATCCTCAAGTAGTTCTTGCTTTAGATTTGCCCACATGGAGATATGTAGTCAAATCATAAAAACATAATTGAAAAAATACCAAAAACAGATTAGTTGTTCAATCGCTAGTCTGTTTTTTGTTAATATTAGCCAGTTCTATCATTTAAAATCTTATATATGAAAAATATCTTTTGAAAAATCTCGCATATTTAAATAAAGAAGAAAATGTAAATGTTTCATCTTGGGATAGAAGGAGAATGGAGAAATGACAGAAACACCGAAAGAAAAAATTGAAGAGCTGATTGCATATTACAAAGAATATGAAGACAGTCCACAGACAGAAAAATGCTTACAAGAATTATTAGCATATAAAGAAACCGTAACAGGAATTGCAAGAATGCTGGGCGTTACTCAGTACGATATCTCAAATAAGGATGCAGAACTATTAGACGTGAATCTTAATAATGATGCTATCAAAAATGCAATAGATAGATACAGAGCTTGTACAAATACATATCTAAACAAAATTACAATCGTGGCATTAAAGGAGTTATTAGAATATAGGAAAACAGAATTAGCGCCAGATCAAGTAAACAAAATGAAAGACGAACTTAATTATTACAAAGGTGAGTTTTACTACATAAAAGAACAGTATGACCAATTGCTGCATGACATGGATGAAATAAGTCCCTATTAAGACAAATAAAGGAGAAAGACATATGAATGGCTTATTAAATACGTTGTTAGAAGAAAAAGAGAAGCTTGATGAATTATACCGGATAGAGGAACAGCATCGAAAAAGAATTCACGAAACCTTGGATACATTAACTATTGATCAAATCAAGGAAATGTCATTAGAAGATAAGATATTACTGAGAGAAACGTTTTTGCTTTCTATTAAAGCTAAGCAGAGTACCATGTCCATAAGAGCAATTGCACCGCATGGGCGTGGGTGAATGCGCCTTGATGAACCCTAGATTTTCCTTTCCTCTTTGTTCTTTTATATAGTATCGAATAACTTTCAAAAGGAATCCAAAATCTTATATATGAAAAATATTTCTCATAAAATCTCGCATATTTATAATGTAGGAACAAAAAGGAAATTTATAAATACGATGTTTCCCAGACATCAGAAAGGATACAACCATATGGCATTTACCGTGACACAACGGGTGATCTCATCCGAAAATACGATCTACAGTTATTGCGACAACCTCTGCAGAAAAGCAAAGTTGTTGTACAATGCTGCTCTTTTTCGTGTCCGTAATGTTTTTACCGGATATGAGAAGGAGCATCGGACAGAAAACGAGATCGGAGTCTTTGAAGAGATCGCTATGTTGCAGAAAGCTTATCCAACGATCCATGTCCGGAAAGTGATCTCTTATTATCATCTGGAAAAGCTGATGCGTGTGACAGATAATCCGGATTTCTTTGCCGGTCTTCCAAAACAGACGGCTCAGCAGATGACAAAACAGGCTGTCACGGATTTTAAGAACTGGCTGACCGCTTTAAGAGATTTCAAGAAACATCCGGAAAAGTATCTGGGAAAGCCTAGGATGCCGCATTATAAAAAACGGGATCTTGCGACTGTGATCATCACGAATCAGGATGCCGTTTTGTATCCAGAACAAGATGGTGTATCCTTGAAACTTCCGATCACAAAGGAACGTTTGTACTTCTCAAATATCTCAGAGGATGCTTTTCTGAAAGATGTCAAGATCAAACCATATCATGGAAGATTCTTACTCTGTCTGACATTTGAAGAACCGGAACCTGTGATCAAAACTTCCATGCCGAATACCTGTGCCATTGATTTCGGGACTGACAACTTCGCAGCTATCGTATGTGATGATGAATCATCAGCAATCTACAAAGGCGGAGCTGTCTTATCTGATACGCAGTGGTTTCATAAACAGAAGGCAAAGTATGTTTCCATCCTGACAAGGGGACATAAAAACCGATATATCCCATCGAAGAGATTATCTGATCTTTCTTATCATCATGCGAACTTTGTAAAGGATCAGTGTCATAAGATCAGTCGGGGCATTATCGATTTCTGCGTGAAGCATCAAGCAGGGACTCTGATCCTCGGTGTGAATCCGTTATGGAAACAGAATTCCAGGATCGGAAGAGTCA
>NZ_HF986225.1:0-23592 GCF_000431435.1 Veillonella sp. CAG:933 | reverse complement strand
GTCAATAACCAGAAGTTTGTCTCCATGCCGATCGCTTTTCTACGAACAATGATCACATATAAAGCATTAAATGCAGGGGTTAAGATCGTTGAACAGGAAGAAAGCTACACGTCCAAAGCAGATATCATGACAAAGGATTACATCCCTACCTATGGTGTGGATGATGAGAACGCACAGTTTTCTGGGACTCGTATCAAACGAGGACTATACCGTTGCGCAGATGGAACGATCCTGAATGCGGATTGTCATGCGGCTGCTAATATCATGAGAAAAGCAGTTCCTGATATCTGGGATAGAACAACAGACTTTTCTTTTCTGGCAAATCCAAAAGTGTATGGATTCCACGAACTGAATCCTAAAAGTATTCCCGTCAAAGGGATAGCGGCATGAGTGAATATGACAACAGACTTTTCTTTTCTGGCAAGTCCAAGAGTGTATGGATTCCACGAACTGAACCCTAAAGGTATTCCCGTCAAAGGGATAGCGGCATAAGTGAATATGCCCTGATCGGTACGAACAGCCAGAATCTTCTGGTCAGAGATGAGTAATTGTTACGACTGTCAGAAGCCCCTTCCATAGAAACTACTGTACCGCATGGGAGAGGCAATTCACGTGTTGTGAGGATCTTGGTTATTCAAATTTCATGGATGAAATTAAAATTTGTGGATTGATTTTTCGGAAAGATCAAAAAGAATGAGGTGTGCTTATGAATTTGTATGAATATAAACTTGTTGTTGGCAAAATCAAAGTAAAAAAATATGAAGTAACGAAAGGTAGAACTGCTTACAAATTAAATAGTTCTTCTACCAGAGATTGTTTTGAATACAATGATTCTAACAATCTTGCGAAAAATGAGATGGAAAAAGTACTAAACAAACAGAAAGAATGGGAGCGAGATAATTCCTTATTCATGGATGGGGACGTGCTGTATTTTTATAGTACAGAAGATGACATTAATAAAGCAAAAAAAGAGTTCGGAAACTATCTAAAAAATGTGTTGAGAGAATATGACAGGATTCTGGCTAATATCAAGAAAAACAGATTTGTGTTATCCGCTACAGGTAAACAATTATATAATGACAAGATCAAAATTGAGGAGGTAGATTAAAATGGAAACAAAAGAACTGATCAAAGAATTACGAATTTTAGAAAAATCATCGAAATTAGGAGAGCAGGCATGCATTTGTGGAGAAGCAGCAAGTCGTTTAGAAGAATTACAGCAGGAAATTGAAATTACGAGGAGATTAGAAAAAATCAAAGATCGCAGATTGAATCCTTCTTCAAATACAATACTTCCAGAAGATAAGGAAAATAGTCATTTGATAAAAAATGTTATGAAGCCATTAAAGTCACTTTTAGAAGATGACCGCAAACTCTATATTACGGGATTTGATTATGAAATCACTCCTTGTATTTTGGATGTGGATGAATCCTTATTAAATGGATGGGTTGGAGATTATTTTGTCCACGATCTTATGATTCTAAAGAACGATATTTATGTTGCGCAGATCGATCTTTCTAATCTTGTTTTAAAAACATGGGTGCAGAAATATGGATGTAAAGAAGCGTTGCATACTTTAAAAGAAAAAGGGCTATTGTAAATAATGGAATAATATATTTGGAGCTCAGGAATGAGCTTCTTTTTTTATATGTGATTTTCTTTTCTATGAAATTTCTTTCATATTTGTAGTAAGAAGATATTACTAAGAAAGGTGTGATATAGTCATGAACATACATAAGCTTTTTCACAAAATGAGTGAGGATGACTTAAGGCTCATATGGCAGGATTATGCCGAATCAAAAATAACTGGGAAAAGATGTGAGAGTTTTGTAAAGTATGCGAGAATGTATAAGAGTGAGCTTTATCCTGATGGATATTTGGATTTGACGATGATTATAGATATCATTGAAAAACAGTTTTTTATAGAAATTGCGGAAAGACATTTTGGAAAGGAAGAATAATGATGAATATATTAACGCTAAATGGAACCGGAAAATCTGACTTTCTTCATACATTTATTATGAAATCTTTCATATTTAATATGACGCAAAACAATGAATTATAAAAAAATAGTTAAACATGCTGGAATGATTGAAAGTGATAAAAAAATTGTACATATGCAAGATATTATACAACAAAAAAAAGAAATATTATCAATAAATTTCAGCTTAATTATTACTGATCCATTAGGAGAAGTTTTATGTAAAACAGAAAATTTATTGAAAAAAGAGCACTATGATATTAGAATTATTGATCTTTTTCATATATAAAAAATGAAATGGATGCAATGTTGTTAGCGCGATGCTTGGTTGAAAATACGTGTGATAAAAATAATAAAGGCAATCCATCCTGGATGCGTTCTGAAATTTCTCTTTTAACAGCAATAATATGTTATTTAAAAATAGAACGTCCAGAACAAGAACAAAACTTTACTTCAGTTATGAAAATGCTACGAGCAGCTAAAACAGGTGTATTAGATTCTTTATTTAGTGATTTAGAAAAAATAAACTCTAATCATATTTCAATTAAACAATGGAAAATTTTTGACATGAATTCAGAAATTGACAGAGGATATGTAATTTCTTCGTTAGCAGCTCGCTTATCAATTTTTGATATTTCACAAATTGAGTATTTAATGGAAACTGATGATTTAAGTTTAAATGATATTAGAAATAGTAAAATAGCTTTATTTATACTTATCCCTATAGCAGATGATTCTTTTGATTTTATAATCAAAGCTTTACATTTTCAAATACTTTCATTTTTAAATTATAATCATAATTATAAATTTACATTGCTCGATGATTTAAAAGAAATTGAATGCAAAGAATTGGAAAATACAAATGAACATCTTGATGGTATCCTAGTTAAAAAAGAGGTATCCGAAAAAATAGAAGCAATAGAGGAGAGCGAATTTTGGGAATTTTAAAAACTGTATGTTTACGTAAAATTATAAGCATTAAAAGATCCTTCGGGGTCTTTTTTTTGTAAAAATTATCATTTTTCCTATCTTTCATATTTGTCATGTAAAAAAAATGACGAATAGAGAAAGGAAAAACAAATGAAAAAAGAAAAAATAATTTTAAAAAATGATCAAGAGAGTAGAACAATCTATGGCTCTGTTTGGGCGCCAGAAGGTAAACCAGTAGCAGTTTTACAACTCATTCATGGGATGACAGAATACATTGATCGATATGATGAGTTTGCAACATATTTTACAAACTTAGGATATCTTGTATGCGGATTCGATTTAGAAAGTCATGGGAGAGCTGCTCATCAGGAAATTCATGGATTGTATATCGATCATTGGAATAATCTGATTGAAGATGTTGAATTGTTCCGAAGTGAAATGCATCATCGATATCCAGAAATTCCATATGTGATGTTAGGATTCTCATTAGGATCTTTTATCCTGAGATCGCATCAATGCGTTTATCCTGAGGCTGCAGACAAATTAATCTATGTTGGGACAGGACAGCCAAAAAGAAATGAGTTAAAATTTGCCCATTGGCTGATCAGTGTACTTTGCAAAAAGGATAATAAACCATCAGAACTTGTAAAAAAACTTGCTTTTGATAATTACAACCGCAAATTTAAACATTCCAAAAGTGGAATCGATTGGTTGTTAAAAGATGGAAAAGCTCAGGAAGATTATCTGAAAGATCAAAAGATCATCACAGATATGACTCCAAGATTTTTCCTTGAGTTTTTGAATGGAATGATGAGTGTTCAGGAAGAGGAGCAAAATATTTGTTATAAAAAAGATGTTCTTTTTCTTGCAGGAGAAGAAGATCCGGTAGCCAATGGATTAAATAAAGTAATTGAAAAGTACAAAAAATCCAATGCAAACATCAAAAAAAATATCATTCCTAGATTTCGTCATGATATTTTGCATGACTCATGTAAAGAAACGGTATTTCGATGTATTGCAGATTTCTTGTAAAAGAGAAACACCCTCCAACATCCTAATATTTTTTTATATTCAAATGTTTTATGAAAGAGGTCTTATCGGCCTCTTTTTTGTGCTTTTTTATATGTGATTTTCCAAAAACAAATTTTCTCTCATATTTATATTAAAGAAAATAAAGTACAAAAGGAGACGCCAATTATGAAAATAGAAAAGGAAGAATTAGGAGAAAAAATGTATGACGCTTTCATGTTTCTTGCAATTATCGCATTAATCGCATGTTTATGCTTCGCTGATAAACCTCATACAGATACAATTACTGAGAAAAGAGTAACTGTAACTGTTCAGGATAAATTTTCAGAAATGGATACATCAGAAACGTTATCGATTCTATTTGCAGATACGGATTACTACCTTACAGTTTCCATGAAAAATGATACAGATTTACACGATGTTGAAGTGTCAAAAAGACAGTATCATTCTCTTGGGAAAGGAAGCAAAGTAAAATGTATTGTTACGTATCGAAATGGTAAAGTTGATGATATTGAGCTCGATGAGGATTAAGAAAGAAGTTGATTTTAATGTTTAAAGATGTGTTTGAAACCATATTTTATATTGTTGTTGGTATTGCTTTTTTTGTGGGAGCTTTTGTTGGTGCAAATCTAATAGTTATAATTGCTGCTTATATTCTTATGCGTCCATTTTAAAATCAACAAAGGATTGGAGGCCCAACATACAGTCATTGAAATACATATCAAAAAACGATGATTCAAAGAAATAAAGGAGAAAAGCTTATGAGCGGATTTGAAGATTTTGCATTTAAATATATTAGATTTATTTTGATTTCAATCATAGTTATGTTAGTAATTGTTTCAGGTGAAAAAATAGGATTAGCCATTGATAAAAGACAAAGCTCTGAAGCTCAAACATATGCAATTGTTGAAGATAAGTATACAGATACACATATGGCTGGAGGCGTATTGGTAACAAATTACTATATTGAAGTGAAAATTGGTGATCAGAAGAAGTCAGAAAAGATACAGATCACATATGAGCAATATCAGGTGATCAGCAAAGGAAGCAAAGTGCTTTGCACAATTTATTATAAGAAAGATAAAATTGTTGATGTTGAATTGGCAACAACGCATAGGAAGGAGTAAGAAGATGACAGAGGATACAAAATTAATTCTTGAAATAATTGTTCCAATAATTATCTTACTGATTATGTTCTGTGTGATGTGTTGGAATAAAGCAATAACTATTTTAATTATAGTTGGTTTCATCATTACAGCTGCGATTACTTTAATCGCTCAGATTCCAGATGCAAAAAATAAAATTAAAATATCTGAAACACAAACGTATACAACTGTTGAGGACAAGTATATACAAACAAGAGGAAAAATTACAAATTATTACGCAAAGGTAAAAGTTGGAGATTATAAAAAACTAGAAGAGGTGCAAATTACATCAGAACAGTACGAAGCAATCGGTAAGGGAAGTAAGATATTATGTACCGTTTATCTAAAGAAAGATAAGATTTTAGATGTTGAATTTGCAGAAGTGCATGGAAGGGAGTAAGAAAATGATTTATATAACAGGAGATACACACGGAAATTGGAAATCAAGATTACATCATGATGTGTTTCCAGAGGGAGATACATTAAGTAAAAATGATTACGTAATCATCTGTGGAGATTTCGGATTATGGCACGATACAGAAGATGAACGATTTGCTTTAAATTGGTTGAACGCACAGCCTTTTAGCACTCTTTTTGTTTGTGGAAATCATGAAAACTACGATCGTTTATATCAATATCCAGTAGAAGAATGGCATGGTGGAAAAATTCATAAGATTTGTGATTCTGTTTTTCATCTAATGCGTGGACAGGTATTTGATATCAATGGGAAGAAATTTTTTACATTCGGTGGAGCAAGCTCTCATGATGTCTCAGATGGAATTTTGGAAAAAGATGATCCAAGAATTTATGAGTGGATTGGGCTTTTTGATAAAATGTTTCGAATTAATCATAAATCCTGGTGGAAAGAAGAACTTCCTTCAGAAGAAGAAATGGAAGAAGGAATCAAGAATCTTAAGTCACATGATCAAAAAGTAGATTACATCGTAACACATTGTCCATATACTTCATTATTAAAAAAAATGGATGGTGGAGCTCATTTATATGAACCAGATTATCTAACAGATTATTTGCAGAAGATTAGAGAATCCGTTAAATATAAAAAATGGTTTTTTGGGCACATGCATATTAATGAAGATTTCAAAGAAGAAAATGCGATTGGAATTTATGAGCAGATTATTAGGATTGTGTAACAGGAGATAGGAAATGAAAGCAATTTTTAAAGGAATTGTTATGGGAGTTGTAGTTGCATTTATAATGGTACTACCTTTTCTATTGGCGATTGCCCCAGATGTGATATATAAACTAAGCAAAGATCATAGCAACATGCAAACAATTTCCTTAAAGGTGGAAGATAAATATTATAAAAAATATAATAGAATGCTAGAACGTTGGGAAATCGTTGTTAAATACAACAACAAAGAAAAAGAAGTTGAAGTATCAAAAGATGATTTTTATGAAATCAAAGTTGGAGATAAAGTATTGTGTGATGTGTATTGTCAAGGAAAAAAGATTGTGGCAATTGAATTAAATGAGCATTGGAACGAAACGTAATTATCCTGTCGTTGATTTTTTATATGTGAAAAACAGCATCCAAAAATTCTTTCATATTTAAAATAAAAGGAGTGTTGAATATGAATACGAAAGACTTAATCAATCATCTGACAGAGGATATCATTAAACTGTATGACATCAAAATCCCTATCACAGATATAGACGCTGTTGTTGAAAAGCTTGGTGGAAAAGTAGTTAATACACCTGAATTACAACATAAAATGGAGAATTGCTATGTTAAGAAGCATAAAGATGCATTTGTTATTTTGGTGGATGATCGTGTGAAAAACTCACCTAATAGGACAATGTTGATTGCAAGAGAACTTGGATATTTGTTTCTTTTCATGGGTTATCAGACGAATAGAAAACTATGGAACGAATGGACAAACGATACAGTATACAAAAGAAATTATGCTTTTCGTACAGAAGATGTAAAGAAAGAGTGGATGGCATATGATTTCGCATTAGCACTCATGATGCCAGAAGATGAATACAGAAAAATTGCTAATCAGTATTCAGAAGGAAATCAGATTAAAACACGTAAGATCGCAGAATATTTCCATGTAAATTTAACTGCTGCTTGTCTTCGTGGAGAAAGATTGAATATACCTTGTTAAGTGATCATTATGATAATCTTTTCAGTATCAATATTGATTGTAAGCCAGACGAAAATACAAGAGAAAAGGTAAAAAAGTGGTATAAGGATCATGGGTTTGTTTTTAAATTAAACTAAGTAAAAATACATCTGTTAAAGTAATTATGTTATAAATAATCGAGAAATATTGTAATAAAACCTATTAAAAAATCAATATAGTTATAAAAATTAATTAAGATAGAAAAATATATGAACAAATACAGGGACATCATATTTGGAATTTCTGTTTGGGTGGAATCTCATAATCGACTAACTTTCCGTGATGAAGAAACAAAAGCAACACGATTGTTAACTACTGATAAAATAAATGAGATCATCTTTAAATATGAAGCATTAGAAAAATATATTGCTGATGTTGAAGAAAATACAAACATGGGATGTTAAGAAAAGGAATCTAACAATGATTCCTTTTTTATATATGATTTTTGAAAATCTGAAAATCCTTCATATTTAAAGAAAGAAGAAATTTAAAGGAAGGAGAAAATTATGTTTGCAGGATATATTTTAAAAAAGACAGCATCAGGAACAACTAGTTATATTATGGAAAGCCCATCCGGTGGAATCGGTAAAACAACAGATAAGGGCAAAGCAACAATCTTTCCATCAAAGGCAAAAATCAAAAGGGTGAAAGATCATGCTCCTAAGAAAACAAGTGGATTTATAATTGAAGAGCTGTCAAAACCAGAACCAAATCCAGGAGTAACTTCTGATCCTATTCCAATACCAGCTCAACAAACAAAAGAAATACAAAGTGAAGATATGAGTAAACGAATTGTGTTTCCTCAAGAAACTCGGATGAGCGTATACAACCAATCAGAAGGACGTTGTGTTTATTGCGGAAGATTTATCCCATTCGATGAGATGACGATCGATCATATTGTCCCATTATCAAAAGGCGGAACAAATTATGAAAAAAATCTACAGTGTTGTTGTAAAGAGTGTAATCTCATGAAACAAGATCTGTTAGAATGCGATTTCTACAAGAAGATGAAAGAGATATTAAAACATCAGTTAAAACAAAAAATCAGAAAAATAAAAAGATCCGTGATAAAACACAGACCTTGAGGGGAGTATATAGGAAGACTTGTATAGTATGTAATAAGGATGTCTTCCAGGATGTTAATCCATGAATTAAGTATATCACTATTTTTCGAAAATGCAAGAAATACTTTTTTGAAATATAAAAATAATATATAATGGTACATAAGAAAGGAAGTGTAAATATGAAAAAACGAATCCAAAAGATAATGCTTGCATTTGCGTTATCCGTTACAATGATCACTGGAGTTAATATCAGCCCGATCATCAGCAACTCTCAAACAACAGAAGTCAAAGCCGCAACAATTCCAAAATATACAGGAAAGATTTATGTAGCACAGAACAAAAACAGACCTAAGTTTTCAAAAACACAACTTAAGAACAGAAAATCCTATGAAAAATATGGGAAGCTCGATAAGTATGGAAGATGTACAACAGCTATTGCCAATGTTGGCAGGAATCTAATGCCAACAACGGAAAGAGGAGCAATTGGAATGATCAAGCCAACAGGATGGCATACAGTTAAATATGATTGTGTCAATGGAAAATATCTTTATAATCGTTGTCATCTAATTGGGTACCAGTTAACTGGAGAAAATGCGAATAAGAAGAACCTGATCACAGGAACAAGGGCATTAAATGTGGACGGGATGTTGCCATTTGAAAATATGGTTGCTGATTATGTAAAAGAAACAGGAAATCATGTGTTGTATCGAGTAACACCTGTATTCAAAGGTAAGGAAAAGCTTGCCAGAGGCGTTAAAATGGAAGCTCAATCCATTGAAGACAAAGGAAAAGGTATTAAATTCAACGTATTTGTTTTCAATGTACAGAATGGCATTGTAATTAACTACAAGGATGGATCTAGTCATCTCAGTGGACAGAAAGTAACAAAGACAACAAAATCAACTAAGAAAAAGTATAAAACAACAAAAGCTCCAAAGGTAAATAAAAATGTAAAGTATGTCTGGGTTCCACGTACTGGAAAAAAATATCATTATAAGAGCACATGTAGTCATATGAGGAATCCAAGCAAGCTCACAAAATCTGAAGCAATCAAACGTGGATATACAGCATGTAGGAAATGTGTGCATTAGGAGAAAAATATTATGAAAAAATGTTATCCTCTAGAACTAGTTAATCAGGTTGCAAATAAATATCAAGATTGTTGGAATATTGTAGAAGATTTTCGGAATGATAGTACGTTGCCTTGGTGGGATAAACGTTGCTACATTCCAATTGCAGCTGGATTAGCGATTGCTGCAGATGGAGATATGTCTAAGAAAGCCATTTGGAACTCATCATTAGAAGCAGATCTAATAGTGGCGACTGCTGCATGGAGATTACATAAACAGGTTTACTCATTTGATCCAGCCATGGAAAAGGTGTTAATAAACCAGGCTGACCAGAATTTGAAGATTCCAATCGATATTCTTAACAAGATTCCATTTTTTTGTGTTTATATCGAAACTACAACAATGGAAGACATGGATGGATTTTTTGTTCATTTTGAATCTGATACAAATACAGGAGAATTAGAATTAAGGTTTTTAATTGTACTTAAGGATGGAGATATTTTTCCAATTCCATTTCATTTGATCGAAGGTGGCACAATCGCTGACGGGATTAATGCATCGTTTGAAAAAGCAAATGAAAATCAACGTATGTTGCATACAAACAAATATGAAATAGATGATGCAAAAGACTATGCGAGAGATCTTTGTTGTAAACTTTTGCAGCTTGTGTTATATGTTTGTTCAAAAAATAAAGAAATGGTTGAAGATCCTGTGCAGAAAAAGATTACAAGACAACCAAAATCATTTCAATTCATCAAAGATAAATATCGTGAAGTACAGAGGTGGAATTTTGGAGAAAAAAGTGGAGATTTCATACGTAAATTTTATAAAACACTTGATTTTGAAGAAGAAGTAAAGAAGAAAAATGAAACAAACATAACAAATAATCCAAAAAGTTCCAAAATAAATGGGACTCCAAAACGACCACATCTTCGAAAAGCACATTGGCACCATTACTGGATTGGATCAGATAACAAAGAAAATCGCACATTGGAACTAAAATGGATGGCTCCAATGTTCATACATAAAGACGATGTACATGAAGATACGTAGAAATTGAAGATATCGATATTTCAGATGTTGAATTATAAAGAACAGACTCTGGTGGAAGAAACTGCCAGAGTTTTTCATTTGCAATTAAAGAGGGAAGATGTTATAATCAAAATAGAATATATGTTCGGGAGGGAGAAGTTTATGGGCAAATATGACGATATCATAGATCTGCCTCATCATGTATCAAAAAGACATCCGCAAATGTCCATGCAAAGTAGAGCAGCACAGTTTGCTCCATTTGCAGCATTGAAAGGACAAAAGGAAAGATATGAAGAAGTGCAGAGGATTGTAGAACCGAAAAGAATTCTGACTGAAGCACAGAAAGAACAGATCGATCAGAATCTGCAATGGATCTTTTTGAATGTATCAAATCATCCTAAGATCGAAGTAACATATTTCATTCCAGATCTTCGTAAAGCCGGAGGAATATATGAGGTATACAATGGAAAGGTCAAATGGATCGATCAAAAGAAAAAAGAAATCATCTTTATGGATAATAAACGAATTGCGGTAAAAAATTTGTATGAGATATCACTTATTAATGCCCACAGGCAAGCCTGTGAGTTTTCCCGCTCAAAACTTATATGACAGATTAGGAGGACAATAATGAGAGTATATGATATTGATCGAGAAAAGAAAGAATATAATACAGAGTGTGGCATTTTTAAAGAAGGAGATCAGGTGCAGGTAACACTTTTTGATGCTTCATTTCCTACAAAATATCAGATTTTAAATGTATCTGAAGATGGTGGACATGCATTTTTCCTGTTTCATAATGAAGAAACAGGAGATATCATAACACAGGCAGATGTAGAAATTGATGATATGATCAAAGTTGGGTAGAGAGTCTTTTGAAGTCTGGAGAAAATATTAGAATCACGGAGGTATCGAAGATGCCAGAACAAAGAGAAAAATTAACAAAACAACAACAACGAACATACGATTTTATTCGGGAAAAAGTAGCAGAACAAGGGTATCCACCATCTGTAAGAGAAATTGGAGAAGCCATTGGTTTAAGCTCTCCCGCATCTGTTCATGCTCATATTGAAAGTTTGGAAAGAAAAGGATATATCAAAAAAGATCCGACAAAACCAAGGACAATTGAAGTAATTGATGACATCAATAATAAGGCAAGGGTTATGAAAGATTTAGGCCATAAGGTTGATTTTGTCCCGATCATCGGAACAGTAACAGCAGGAGAGCCAATTCTTGCAGTACAAAATATAGAGGACTACTTTCCAGTTCCTGCGATCCGATGTCATGATATCCCTCATTTTATGCTACGAGTTCATGGCGAAAGCATGATCAAAGCTGGAATATTTGATGGTGATATGGTGTTGGTTGAACAGACTACCACTGCTGAAAATGGAGATATTGTAGTTGCCTTATTAGGAGATTCAGCGACCGTGAAACGATTTTATAAAGAAAATGGTTATTATCGTTTACAACCAGAAAATGATACTATGGATCCAATTATTGTATCAGATGTATCAATTATCGGAAAAGTTGTTGGAGCATATCGATCATTTTAAAGAAAAAGAGACTCGCAAAAATGATGCGGATCTCTTCTTTTTTTTGTGTGCAATTATAAAAACTAATTTAGTTGATCTATTTGAGTTGTAGATTTCGTGCGACAAATATAAGAACCCGTTGGTGTCTGAGTAAATGTCATTTCTGTAATGCCATTAAAATATCCTAACATCATATCTGCTGCCTTTTGATCTACACATACTCCATCTTCCACTTTTACATTCATCTGCCAATTTTCTAAATTTTTGATTGGTTCATCATAAATAGCGACGCCAGAATTAATAAAAGATATTCCGACTTCTTTTGTTTTAAATGGAAAGTTTTCAAAAAATAATTTTTCTCCTTGAATTTTAATTTTAAACATAAATTTTCTCCACGCCTTTCTGAAAAAATGTACCTATAAAATTGAAAGCAGCTACAAAATGGGGAGATCATAGCTGCTTCAAAAAATTAAGATACATGGTAATATTATAAGAAGTATAAAACATCTACATGACTATATTACTATATCTTGGTTTTATAAGTCAATAATCAGAACATATTTTCGAAAAAAATTTTATTTTTTTCTTCCCCTTTTTGTAATTTGAATGCTTTATACAATGTAACGGAAAATATATGCAAAAAAGGAGTACAAATCATGAATGATGAAATGAAAAAAGCTGCAAAACTTTGGATTCAAGATGAATTAAAAGAGATTGAACCAAATGAGACCAAAGCAGAATGGAAACCGATTTTAAAATTTCGGCTAAAGATGAAGTGGATCTTTTGGAAAGCCAAAATGAAAGAACAATTTTTCAGATAATATCTCTCATATTTGATATGAGGAGGTGCTTTTGAATGAAAAAGATAATCCCTACGATCGGGATGATCGCATGCTTTATAGTTGCCATATTTTTTGGTCGTAAAGCTTGGAATTTACATGTGGAATATCAGAAAGCCGATCATGAATACCAAAAGATCAAAAAAATGAAGAAGAAAAAAGAAAGAAGTATTGATTTTGAAAGATTGCATAAGATCAATCCAGATATTGTTGCATGGATTGAAGTTCCTGGAACGAATATCGATTATCCAATTGTACAAGGAAAAAATAATGAAGAATATATGCATCATACCTTTCGGAAAAATTATAATTTCGCTGGATGCATTTTCTTAGATAGTCATTGTCATCAGGATTTTTCTTCAGATAATAGCGTGATCTATGGACATCATATGCGAAATGGAACAATGTTTGCTCAATTGGTAAAATTCAGAGAAGATTCTTTTGTAAAAAAACATCGTAGAATCATCTTATATCTGCCAGGAGAAACAAGAAAATTAAACGTCGTGTCTGCTTATGCTGGCCCAGCAACAAGTGTTCCTATTGACTTTGGCAATCAAAAGGACCAGCAACGATTTTATCAAAGAATTCTTGCAAAAAGCACGATTCCAATCAGAAAGATCAAAAAGCATTTATATACTTTCGTAACATGCAGCTATGAAAGAAACGGAAATCGTACTTATGTTTACGCAACAGAAGAATGAGACTTGCACAAGCAGGTCTCTTTTTCTCATATGTAATCTTTATCTTTTTTATCATCTGTCATATTTAATCCGTAACTAGATGACGAATTTGAGAAAGGGTGATTTCGATCATGACACAATTAGAAGAAGATTTATATGATATTTTGAAAACAGATACTACGCCAATCGTAGAGAGAGCACAAATGTTGCATATATTCTTTGTTCAAATGCTGAAACATGGGATTAATAAACCATCGATGGATTTCGTATCATATGCAGAGAAAAACGACATTGTTATGAACTCCTTATGTAATATTGCAGCTTATACAATTCGATATGATTCATGTTTAGATTTACAAAAACAAGGCCGAATAACGCACACTGTTGAAAAATCTAAATGGATTCGATTGTCGGATGCGAAATTCTTTTTGAAATATTGTGATGATGAAGTTGATGTCGATAATAGTATTGGAAGTTGTTTTCTTCATGAATATATGAAAGACACATCAATTATGCAAGAAGAAATCTTATATTTCTTATATAGTTTTTTGCATTATGTTTCAAAGAATTTTGAGGGAGATCTACAAATGATGAGCATTTATGGCAAAAAATGGTACCAAAAAGAAAAGTAAATCTTAAATTGCAAAAGCAGGGAGTCCGCTTCCTGTTTTTTATTTTTCTCTGAAAATCTCATATTTGTAATGTAAATGATTATGACGAATTAGAGAAAGAAAGGAGAACAATTATGATTTCAAGATCAGTAGTTTACCATGTTGACACGGAAAAAGAAGCAGATATGTCTGCAGAAGCATTAACCTGGCTGTATCGTCAGGTATTAAATCAGGAATCCAATATCCCATGTATTCAGATCTGCTTGGGGACCCATAAAGAAGTAGAGATCTATATTCATGATGATCTTTCATCAGCCACAAAAGTAATGGTTCCTGAAGAAATATGGGAATTTTTAACAGAAGCAGAGGCTGCTGAGTGTAATGCTGTAAGTTTTGAATTGTAAGGGAGAAAGAAATATGTTTTTAGTAATTTGTTATGCGGTTCATGAGAAAAAATTAGCTGGAGTCTATCAATTTCATTCACAGGATGAGGCTTTTGCATGTATGGAAATGGATGTAAAAAACACATATGATGAAGAAATCGCTAATAGTGGAAATTCTATGGATGACATAGACTTTGATATCGATGAAACGAAAGGAATTGTGACAGATCATGCAGCAGATTGCTGCTGGACATGGGAAGTTGTTGAAATTTAAGAAAAGGAGAAAAATTATGGGACAGAGATCACAGATTTTCGTAAGATTTGAAAAGGAACTTGGAGAAAAAGAGATTGTCGCAAGATATTTCAATTGGAATTATGGAGAAAGAATGATCAGTAGAGTTTATCATACGATCGATTGGATCAAAAGAAATTTGGAAATATTGGAAATAACAAATTCAGATCCTGGACAATATTTATCCTGGAATCGGAAAAAGCTGATCCGTATTCTGGATACAAATTTCGATATGTGTGATGTTGTTATTACTTCTAATATTTTGAAAGAATATGAGGAATGTGACTGGAATATGTCATTAAATGATTTCATGTTCAATGGGCAAGATAATAATGACGGGAAAGCATTTATTGATGTGAAACGTGACGGGACGATCAAATATGCATTGTTAACAAGAAATAATGCTTTGCGTGATCCTTCAGAATATATGTTATGGAATATCGGGAAAGAATGGATGTTTCCAAATAAACGCATCTCTAAAAGAATGATCGACATTACAAAGGAGAACATTCAAGAATTATCTGAAATTGCTACACTTATGACGGAAGAAGAAGTCAAAGAATTTATGGAATACAAATACAAAAGGAGAGAAGAAGAATGAATCTTGTTAATACGTATGAAAAAATTTTTGAAACTGTATTGCATAATTATACATGCGATGATGTCGAGTTAAATCTGTTACATTTCGAATTTCCTGTTCATGCGAAGAAAACAGAGCTGCTGGAAATTTATGCGAAACTTGTAAAAACGATCAATGGAGACGATGTTGTTTATCTGACAAATATTCAAAAATTTGTAGATGGACATGGAGCAACATATATTTCTGGAACAGTTGCAGAACCTGATTTATCCGATTTTGATGATGATTTTCATGGGAATTTCTCAGAATTTCTAACAAGTTGTTTCAAAGATCGAATAGACTGGTACCGGATCAGTCAGAATGAAGAACTTGGCAAATTTCCTCATGGAGGCGTATTTGGAGAAAAATTAGAATTAATTGTATAGTTAAATTTCAAGGGGATCGTAATGGTCTCCTTTTTTTTATTTTTCTTTCCATCTCTCATATCTAATATGTAAATAGAGATGACGACATATAGAAAAGGAGAACCAATATGTATTATGTAATCGTTCAAAGTAGCCAGTATAACAAACACACTTTTTCATTTGAAAAGAAAAAAGATGCCATTGATTTTGTTGCCGATCAGTTTGAGATCAGATTGAAGCTTTTCTCAGAGAAAAAAGACGAAATTTGCAATGTTTTTTCAAAATGGACATATACTTCTCTACTGGATTATCTTCAAAAACATAATTTTAAGGAGCGTGTGACAACCGATAAAATTGTGATCAATTATAGTTTAAAAAAAGATCAAAAGCTTGTTGCGAATCGGGAGATCAGTTGGTATATGTTCCATGAAAGAGGAAATAGCAATGTTGTAAACCTTATGACTGCCCCAGAATATGAATTTGAATGTAATATTTCAGAAGAAATGCTTTCTGGAGAAGTAACTCTTCCAGGAGCTGCGTATATACGGTTTAATGATATTGGTGTAGAATTTGAATTCTGCATTATTGAAAACGGTGAAAACTACAGTGCAATTTACCGGATGGATATGAATAAAGCAGGTGACGATTTTGAAACAGATTATGATGAATTTTGTCATTATGAAATTGATCCTACCGATCCTGAATGGAAAGCCAATCTTGAGATTGCAATGTGTGAAGCTCTGATTAATCTGCATCGTATAGGTCTTCATTTAAAAGAAAAAGATATTTGGAAAATGTTCAGTAAGATCTTTGGCATGAGATTTTCATCCATTGCAGAAATGAAGAAATGGATTTTCACAGAATTAAATCTGAAAGAATATCGGCTTCCTGATTTTGCTATTAGGAAATCTAGCATTAACGATGAAATCCAAGAAGGAAAAGCAAATGTCTATTACGTTCTTAATATGACATTAGGAAAAGACATTGTTACTCCTGGATACAATGACTATTCTATCACGTATCTATTAGATAACAATAATAAAATGATTGTTGCGTCTGTGCTTCGTAATTAACTGGTACAAAAGGGAGAGAAGAGGACTGTAAAGTCCTTTTTTCTTTTATCTTTTTTCTCATCTCTCATATTTAAACTGAAACATTTTAATGACGATTGAGAGAAAAGGAGAAAAATTATGTATTATTTAAACATCTACAAAAGCGAAAAAGACGGTTCCATTATGCTTCCATTCAATAATGATATAGAATCATTGATTGAATACGTTGTTGATCAGTATGAAAGAATGATGAGACATTTGAAATCTGATCATAATAAGTATCAGAAAATTACATCAACATGGGATAAAAGCATATATGATGAACCATTGAAAGAGTCTATCAAGAACTTCAGCTTTGGTATTTTCCAGTCTATGAATATTAGTATCGTTTATGAACTAACGCCAGAATACAATGAAAAAATGCACAGCGAAAAAGTGGAAAGAGAAGAAACGATTCATTGGGAAATCGTGAGAAAGTATCCATTGAAAGAAAAAGGAATTCTTGATTTAATGCTCAGACCAGATTATGATTTCGTATGTGTTTTTACAAAAGAAATGGCTTTAAAAGAAGGAATTCATTCTCATACTGCACGTTTATGGGTTGGAGATATTGGAGTGGAATATACCCTTTCAAAAAAAGATGAAAAAAGATATGGCGCAATTTATGAAATGAAAGAAGATGAAAAAGGTGCATTTAAGGTAATTCCTGATAAACATTGCCCTTACGAAATCGATTTTGAAGATTCAGACTGGGAAGAGGATCTTGAAATTGCAATGTGTAAGGCATTTCTTCAATTTCATCCTTTGGACTCTATTTTCACGAAAGAAGATGTGGATAATGTATTTCACGAGATTGTAGGAATAAGATTTAACAGAATTCCTAATATTGAATACTGGATCCTTGAGAATTTACAGGTTACAAAAGAAGATCTTCCAGATTTTGTAATTCAGGAATCAGAGATCAATGAGGAAATCAGACAAGGGAAAACTGATGTGGATTATGTATTAGATGGAACATTTGGAGAAGGAGTGTTAAATAAACAATATCCAGACTTTTCTGTTACATACTTAATGACAAATCATAATCAAATGATCATTACGGATGCACGTTGGAACTAATTTAATTCAAGGAAAGAGGTCTTCGGATCTCTTTTTTTATATGTGATTTTTTGAGATTCAAGATTCCATCATATTTATATTAAAGATCTTATCTCGAAAGGAACAAATTATATGTTGAAAGCGTTTACATTAAGAAATTATAAAAATTTTAAAGATGAAATAACGATAGATTTTGAAAATATCAGAGATTATTTATTCCAAAAAGATTGTATTTCAGATGGAATCATTACGAAAATGCTGATCTGCGGACGGAATGCAACAGGAAAAACAAATCTTGGCAAGGCATTATTGGATATTAAAGATGTATTATATGGGACATTTGAATGTCCATATGATCCATTTCTTTTGAATGCTGATTCGGATGAGAAGACAGCGTTCTTTGAATACCGGTTTCAATTTGGTGATACAGAGCTGTGCTATGAATATTTGAAAGAATATCGAGGATTAGCTTATGAGAAATTAGAAATCAATGGAATTAGTATTTTTGAGTGTAATTTTGAAAAGGGGAAATATAATTTTGATCATTTGAATTATGTCAATGCGGAAACAATAAATACAGAATACTATCTTGAAAATGTAAAAAGTTGTACTGACATTCCTGGTTCTAGATTTACATTTTTAAAATGGACGCTTGATCATATAGCACTAGATGAGAATTCTGTTTTATTAAAGCTGACAGATTATGTAAATGGAATGAGTCGAATAACTGCAGATTACAGAGAATTTTCTTTATTGTCTAATACAGTGGAAGAACAAAATTTTTATCAGCTATTAGAAAAGAATCACAATTTGCAGCATTTTGAGGATTTCTTAAATGTAATGGGAATCGAATGTAAACTAAAATTAAAAAGGATGCTAAACAGGCAAAGGAATTTATATTTTGTGTATGACCGGATGATCCCATTTCTTGAGAACGCATCTAGTGGGATCTTAATGCTGACTGAATTATATTACAGGATCCTTTCAAATGATGAAAATGTTTCTTTTCTTTACTTAGATGGGATTGATTCCTTTTTTCATTATGAAGCAGCAGAGAAAATGCTACTTTTCTTGAAAGAAACATATCCAAAATGTCAGATTATCTTAACGTCTCATAATACACGTTTATTAACGAATAAACTTATGAGACCAGATTGCTTGTTTATCTTATCAGAAAAAGGGTCATTAACATCATTTTGTAATGCAACACAAAGAGAATTAAAAGAAGAACACAATCTTGAAAAAATGTATATCAGTGGAGAATTTGAAGAGTACGAATGATTTTTATATCATTTTCTATCTCTCATATTCAAATTGAAGCATTTCAAAAGACGAACAGAGAAAAGGAGAAGAATAATGAAAGTATATTTGGTACACGGAGACACATGGTTTGAGGGCTACGGATGTCGAGAAAATGTTTTTGGAATTTATGGCACGAAAAAAGAAGCTGAGATTGCTAGAAAATCAGCTGCAAAACAACTGTATGAGAAAGAAATTTCAAAAACGTCATTAATTGAAGTAGAGATGAGTATTGAAATTTTGGAATTGGAATTAAATCAAGCTACAAATATCGAATTGGGATCATACATTGAATAACCAGAAGAGGAGAGATCTACGGATCTCTTTTTCTTATATATGGATTTTATCTTTTCTCTCATCTCTCATATTTAATATGTAACAAGAAATGACGAAGAGAGAAAAGGAGAAAAAAATGAGTAGTTGTGTAAGATTGGCAAAAAAAGTATTGAAATTATCAGAAAACCAGCCAATGGGCGCCATTCAGGATGCTGATACAGTCTTGGCTGATATCATGGGAAAATCTGATTTTCAAGTAACAGGAATTTCAGATGAGCTTTTAAAAATGTATTTGGATGTTGAGAATAAAGATGATTTTGAATCTTTGTTTTTCTTGATCGCAGATGAAACATTTGAGGAATATCTGACAAAAAGCAGAGATGTTATGCAGAAAAATATTAATTATAGTACTCCTCGTGTTGTTAAAGTTATTTTGAATGATGGAAAATTTTCTATTTTTAAAACGGACGCACCAGAGGAAGAAATCAAAAAATACTTAGAAAGATTTTGTAAGATAACTGAACGGAGTATGGGAATGTTCTTTCAAAATTTCTTACTAGAGGGACATACTGTACAGGTTTTATATTTGTCAAATAATCAGCATTTTGATCAGCAAGCGAAAGAAAGAGCTATTTCATATCCATGTACAGAAGTTTATCAATTACAAAATTATGACATGGAAAATGCATTCAAGCACAAGGGAATTTTGAAAGAGTTGTTTTGTGAGAATATTCATGGTGATTTATCTAAATCAGAAATCGTTGAATTTAAGGAAGTTTCACATAATTCCACAATCAATATTTTGGAGAAATTAGGAATTTTTAAAGTATCATTAAATGAATTTCATATGGCGAAAAAAGATTCTACAGATGTAAAGAAAGCAATGAAAATTGCATACAGATTTAATTATAGAGTCATTATTTTTGATAATAAACTTGGCTTTTCTCGCAAAAACTAAAAAATAATTTCCAGAAAAAGAGGCTAGGATCAGTCTCTTTTTTTTATATGATTTTCGAAAATTAAAAAAATCTCTCATATTTATTGATCTAAGCAGAATACCCCATCCATAATGAAAGTTTGGCTGGGATGAATGTGGGCTTCCTTTGAAATGTAAGAATCTTATATATGAATATTATCTTTTTTCTTATCTTTCATATTTAAAGTGTAACAAATAAATGACGAAGAGAGAAAAAGTAAAGGAGAAAATTTATGAATCCAAAAGAAAAAAGATTAGTAGATGATCTATGTGGAAAAAACGGTGGATTCTATACCGAAGATTTTTATGAAATCGAGGTTGTAGATGAAACTGCAGTGAAAAAGCTAGTGAACTATATTTCAAATGTACATCAATTCCGTCCATCAGATGAAGCGATCAAGATTTACAAAGAAGATCGCATGAGCAGTGTTTTTATTTTTAAAATGCTTGCTGCAATTCTTAAGAAAAATCGAAGACTTGATGTGAAATATGGAATTGCAAATGCAGTGTGTCATACGTTTTTAGAAAAAGAAAAAGAATTCTTTTTCTGGTATGCATATGAAGATGACGAGTTTTGTGAAATTTTCATGCATTTCTATGACAAAAAGAATCAGCATACACAATATCGTATTTTATGCTATCTGATGGCTGTCATGCATTATATTCATGGAGCTGGATTTGATGAAAAGATTATGATCGATCATTTCGGAATTGACTGGTGGCAGCTACCAGTGGACCACGATCATTAAATCATATATTTTACAAGCAAACTTTTTTTTAGAAAAGGAGAAAAAATTATGCTAAACAAAGTTACTTTAATTGGAAGATTAACAAAAGATCCAATGGTGAAATATTCACAGAATGGAACAGCGATCGCTCGATATACATTAGCTATTGATCGCAGACCAGGAAAAAATGGAGAACAGGTAACAGATTTTATTGACTGCGTTGCTTTTGGCTCAAGTGGAAAATTTGTAGAAAAATACCTGAGAAAGGGTAGGAAAATTATTGCATGTGGAAAATTGGAATCAAACAGTTATACAAAAGAAGACGGCACAAAAGTTTATGTATTAGATGTTGTGATGAACGAACATTACTTTGCGGATGATAAGATCCCAGAAGAAGTTCGTAATAATCATAATGCACAGCAGCCTGCAAATTCATTTGATGCCCTGAATTATAGTCCATTTTGATGCGGAAGGAATGAATATTCCAGAAGGATTACCAGAAGATTTCCCAATTGGGGAATAAATAGCTACTATTCATCAGAGCAATTGACACTTCTAACGAGGTGTTGATTGCTCTATTAAAAAGGAGAAAAATATGGATATTACAATTTTAATCGATTTATTGCCAGATTCAGTTAAAAACGATGTGGTCGATTTCAATGATGTGTTGCTAAAAAATAGAAAGAATGCTATTCGCGTATTGATGGATCGAATTTTAACAGAAGAAGAAAAACAAGAAATGAAAAAGAACAAACATTTTATGGGAGTTGATTGCGTTGCACAGTATCGCCATGCTCCAGAAATTAAGAAAAGTTACTTTTATGTTGTTTGAAGAATAGGAAAAAAAATATGAGTCAAAATTATAAAAGAGTGATAACAATTGATGTGGAACGCAACGAAGATGGAAGTTATGATACATATATTGCAACAGAAAGCAGTTCTGGAAGTCACTATCCTAAGATTACAGCAGATGAAATTGGAGAAGATGTTGCAGATCTGATTGAATGTTTGTACGAAGAATAGGAGAAACAAATATGTCAAGAGAATTACTTGTAAATGGAGAAACTATTGTTCTATCAGACAAAGTAATCAATGAATTGCATCGTCAGGAACGTATTGAAGACGGAAAACGTATCGCAAAGAAGTTTGTCTCAAAGCGTGTTTACAATAAAATGGTAGATGCTGATTTCGAAAAGGTGACTTTACGAGACTTTGTTCTAAAATTAAAAATAAAAGATTTAAATAAAGCCTGTGAATCTTTACAAGCAAAAGACGTAAATTTAAATGATGTTGTTTTTACCAAGGAAAGTATGCCGGAATATAGAATCTTTTGTGAAAATTCAAGATATTCTAAACGAAAGATTTTGGTTTGGAAAACAGATAAAGTTCATGGCTGTTTTCATGGAATAGCATATATGGCTTGTAATGAGCAATATCGAAGAATTACTTATGGTTGTCATTCTTGGAATGATGATGAAAAAAAATCAATGCGCAAATTTATTTGGCCTTTTGTGTCTTTCCTAAGTTATCAAGAATTAACTGGAACAGAAGATGAAATAAAGCATGTTTGTGAGTTGATCAAGCAATATGTTAAATATAACGAATTAGAAAAACTTCAATTTGATGTATTTTAAATCATTTAAAAACGATTTCTAAGAAAAGGAGAAAATAATGAATCAAAAATTCAAAACAACAATTTCATTAAACATAGAAGAAAACGTAAATGGGACTTATGAAGTTTACATTTCAGAAAAAGGATTCTCTGGAAATTTTCTTTCTAAAGTAACATCAAAAGAAATTGGAGAAAATGTTACAAAACGGATTGAAGCGCTAAGAGATAGCTATTTTACAAAATTAAATGTAAATGGACAAACCATTATCTTAACACAGGATGTAATCCAAGAATTGCATCATCAGGAGTATATTAAAAAAGGAAAACTTATGGTTAAGTCATTAGATTCGACTGGTATTTTCGATAAAATGACGGATGATGAGTTTGCAATGGTTGCTGATGAATTTGAGTATATGTTAAACACGACAAGCGATAACATTTCTGAAATGATGGAAGCTGCGGTACAGAAAATCACTCAAAGAGTAGAAGGGCGTTGCAATCAAGTGAAAGAAAAGAATGCAAAAGAATTACTTGTAAATAGAAAAACAGTTGTTTTATCTAACGAGGTAATCAATGAATTGCATCGTCAGGAACGTATTGAAGAAGGAAAGTATATGATGAAAATTTTTTCATCAACAGACACTTTCGGTAAGATGACAGATGATGACTTTGAGGAAATCGTTTTATCCTTTGAAGAGATGCTAAATACTGATACCAATGAATTAATGGCAGAAGCAGTATGGTGTGGTATAAAAAAAGTTGACATCTTATTCTCAAGGATTTCATGATAGAATCAAGAGAATAAGGAGGTACTCAAAATGGCACGTAAAT
>NZ_HF986224.1:8923-14205 GCF_000431435.1 Veillonella sp. CAG:933 | reverse complement strand
TTTCTTGTGTCTACCTAAAAGGGAGCATATCACCGGCATGTGCTGATGAACAGGGGTTTTGTTATATAGTTTGAAAGGTTTAAGCTTTTTAAGCTTTTTAAGATTTAGTCGTTAGCTTTGACTATCTACTTGAGCCGGCTCTTATTTATGCGCCTCAATCATGCCCATTACTTCTTTATAGGTCGGGTCGTTGTCGAAGTCGAAATCGACCTTTTCACCCACCTGCCAACGAATCCAAACCGCATCATCTTCCATGATTTCAACGCTCAACGGCTTGAAGATTATCGGCTGATCTTTGGTGATACCCGGCTTAGCCATGAAAAGAGTTTGCGTCGTAGTACTGCCGTCCGCAGCCGGTGCAATAACCTGGCTCACTTCGTCAACGAGACCTGCTTGGAGGAAGCTCCAATTAAGCACGGCACCGCCGCCGAGCATCATTTTTTCAACATGGAGCACGTCTTTAATCTTCTCACAAGCAAGTGCCAAATCAACGGAATCCTTGCCGCAGATTAAATAGCTGATGCCTTTTTGACGAAGGAAATCTTTATAACTGTTCGGCGTACTTTCTGTTAAGATAGACACCACATGTGGCTTCATATCGCCATCTTCTGCCGTATTATCGGGCCATGCCAATTTCCCCTTGCTATCGATGGCAATCATGAACTGTCCCAAAGAAGCGCCTTCAGCGATAAAGTCGCCCGCCGGAACCTCAGGCGCCGCTTCATTCACCTGCGGTTTTTCATAATACGTAAAAATATCATCAATCGTCGTACGGCCTAAAATAAGCGCTTGGTACTCATACTTCTGATGTTGCACTATGTCAAAAGAGTCGCCTTCATCGACGGCATTGGGGCGCCAAAGGTATTTCCCCATTATTTTACCGTCCAAACTCGTTTCCATATGGCAAAAAATATAAGGTCTCGTCATCACTGTGTATCCTTTCCTTACGATATAACATACGCTCAAGCTTGCGATATATCATAAACTCAGCCTAATAATGGCTCAATATACGGAAATTATAGGCTGGCTTTTAAAATGGCGACTACTTCATCACGTGTCAATACTTTGTAACCGCCCTTAAGAATGAAGGTAGCATCAGCAATGCCTTCAATCATGTCAGGTGTAGCGCCAAGATCGGTTAAATTCATAACCACACCGATTTCACGCATGTAATCGGCCATAGCGTCTAAACCGGCCAATGCAATTTCTTCATCCGTTTTACCGGTTGGATCTACATTCCATACATTCAAGGCATAGCGTTTAAACTTAGGCAAACCGGCCTGTAAAATGTGTTTGTAGTACGGAATGGAAACAGCAGCCAAGGTCATACCGTGAGTAGCATCAGTATAGGCACCTACCGCCTGACCAAGCATGTGAACCATCCAGTCGCCCGGTTTTCCCATATGAGTGAATGTGTTCAGTGCCCAAGTAGCCGTCCACATAATATTACTACGTGCTTCATAGTCCTTAGGATTTTTCACGGCAATGCGCGCGCTGTGAATCACGGAACGTAAGAGCCCTTCAATCACATAATCCGATGTATTATCATCGGTACCGGAGAAATATTGTTCCAATAAATGGGACATAATATCAAAGAGCCCGGCTACCATCTGATACGTAGGCAAAGTATAAGTGTACGTAGGGTCTAAAATAGAGAATTTAGGGAATACATTAGGGCCGAATACATGGCCGATTTTCAATTTTTTAGCATGATTCGTAATAACAGAGCCACCGTTCATTTCAGAGCCTGTGCCTACCATTGTTAAAACAGTACCTACCGGTACGATTTCACAATCCACATCCTCCATGCGTTCAAAATATTTTTCCCATGGGTCTTCCTTACAATTAATCGATACCGACACAGCTTTCGCATAGTCAATAACGGAGCCGCCACCTACAGCCAAGATAAAATCTACATTGCCTGCTTTAGCTCGTTCCACGCCTTCATATAATTTATCTACCGTAGGATTAGACATAACACCGGCATCTTCGGTTATCGTCTTGCCGTTGGCTTTTAAAATTTCAACCACTTGATCATAAAGTCCCGATTTCTTAATGGAGCCGCCGCCATATACAAGCAGAACATTCTTACCAAATTTTGGCAGCTCCTGATTCAATGATTCCAATGCATTTTGACCAAAATGAATTCGAGTTGGATTTTCAAAAGTAAATGTACCTAACATAACGTATCCTTTCCTTTCTTTTACACCACGTATTCCAAATTATAAAAGTAATTCTGCCTTGGATTGCCGACTAATACTACACCGGTCCACGGGCAACAAAATAAAATATATACGAGTAAACTGCCGGATAGCTTCTCTTACATATGTGCTATCACTAAGTACAATTCTATTGTACCCCTTAGAGTTGGCTTCAAGTCAAGGGCAAAAATAAATTCCCCATATAGATGCCAAAAGATAAAAGATAAAAAATCATAGTCAAAAATCATATATAAGCCATAAAAAAACTCTGCCGCAATTTTACGACAGAGTTTATTTTAAAAAAACAACTATCTAGTTAACTGTCCATAGGCTCCGGTATTTACAACCACGCCCACAACGCTGCCACCACAAGGGTCGGCAACATATTAGCAATCCGAAAATGCTTACCTGTAAGCAAGCTCACACCGATTAAGAAAATCATAATCGAGCCGGTCAGCGATATATTACTGAGTGCCTGATTCGTCAGCCATGGAGAAATAAAAATAGCCAACAGGGTAACCAGCCCTTGCACTATGCCCACGGGAATGGCGGAATAGATACAGCCCTTGCCCAAAGTGGTGGTCATAATCATAACGACAATTCCGTCCATCATAGCCTTCGCAATCAAAATTGACGGATCGCCCGTGGCATCCTTAATAGAGCCGATAATCGCCATAGCACCAATACAGACGGTAAAAGATGCGGTTAAAAAAGCTTGGGTAAAACCGCCTTCCCCTTCGTTCTTAGTTTTCACACGGAGCCAGGCGCCAAAATCCTCTAATTTTTTATCCAAATCAATAAATTCCCCGATGACAGTACCGATAATAAAGGTTACTACCAACATCATCAAGTTGGTAAGAGCGAATTTTTGACCGTCAAAGACGAGTGACTCTTGAACGGCTCCGGCAATACCGATAAAAATAATGCAAGCACTCATGGCCACCATCAACGTGTCCAATAGCTGTTGTTTCAAATAATTGCGTGCTGTTAATCCGATGAGTCCCCCAACTACGATGATTAACATATTAATTAAAGTACCTAACCCAGGCATACAATCCCTTCTTTCATAAGTCTCTCAAAAAGCTGATAATCTGATTATAACATATAATAAGGGCTGTAAAATTCTATATTTTAAAAGGCTTCACGGACACGCCGCAAAGCCTTTTAAAGGAAGGTATCATACTATTGTCATGCCGAAGCATTATTATGCTTGACGGATCTGTTTAATCACGCAAGCCTTACATACTATTTGTGTTGTAATAACCCTTTAGATTTCAGGTAAGTCACGGCTACTTCATTAGCCGTCTTGCCGTCCACGTCTACTTCGTAGTTCATTTTAAGCATTTCATCCGTTGTAATCATTCCGGCCAGCTTATTCAAAACAGGTGCCAATTCAGGGTATTTTTTAAGCGTATCGGCCCGTAATAACGGTGCTCCCTGATATGGTGGAAAGAGACCGCGGTCATCTTCGAGCATTACCAAATCATGCGTGATAATTTCAGGGTCCGTGGAGAATACATCAATGACATCCACATTGCCCTGGTCGATAGCTTCATAGCGCAAACTCGGCTCCATGGTCACCACTTGGAAGTTAAGCCCATAGAGGGACTGTAAGCCCTTGTTACCGTCGGAGCGGTCATTAAACTCTAAGGAGAAACCGGCTGTAGCCGTATTTACGACTTTTTGCAAATCGGAAATCGTTTTAAGCCCATGCTCTTCCGCATAGGAGCGTTTGACCGCCAAGGCGTACGTATTCTGATACGCCATCGGTTCCAACAATACCAAATTATCCTGTTTTAAAATGCCCTCTTTAGCCGCTTCATACACGGTCTTCGGATTATTCCCGATATTCGTCAACGGCGGTTGTAACAAGGCGGATGTTACCGTGCCGGTAAACTCCGGATACATATCGATGGAACCTTTTTTAAGCGCTTCATACAAGAAGCTCGTCTTGCCGAAACTTGGTTTGACCACCACTTTTATGTCCGTCTGATCCTCAATCAGTTCTTTATACATATTAATCAAGATTTCCGGCTCCGAACCCAGCTTGCCGGCCGCTATCAAGGTCGGATGACCGCCGATGTTGCCAACGCCGCCGAGACCGCCCACGTTAATCGTAGAAAGCACCAATAATACCAAGGCAGCCGCGAAGGAAGAGCCGATAACTTTTAACGATTTTGTTTCTAAAAACTTAATAATCACGCTAAACAACACGGCGAGCAGAGCGGCCGAAATAGCCCCGATGAGAATTAAAGCGGAGTTATTGCGATCGATACCGAGCAAAATGAAGGCTCCGAGACCGCCGGCCCCGATTAAGGCGCCCAACGTAGCCGTACCGATTAACATAACCGACGACGTGCGAATCCCGCCGATAATGGACGGCATGGCCAGTACCAATTCAAACTTTTTAAGCTTTTCCCAGCGATTCATACCAAACGCATCGGCCGCCTCCTAAAGGAGCGGATCAATACTCTGCAAACCGGTAATCGTGTTTTGCAAAATCGGGAACAAACCGTAAATAACGAGCGCCACAATGGCCGGCACCTTGCCGATACCAAGAAGCGGAATAAAGAGACCCAATAAGGCCAATGACGGAATGGTCTGTAAAATGCCGGCCACCTGCAAGGTGATTTCCGACGCTTTTTTGTATTTAACGACGAAGATAGCAAACGGTACAGATAATAAAATGGCAATAAACAGCGCAATCATGGAGATTTGCACATGTTCTACCAATAATTGTACCCATTCACCTTGTCGTTCAATGAATGTACTATATAATGTGTCCATGATTTACCCCTCGTAGAAAAAACGCTTAACCACTTCGTGCGCCGGATGTTCTTTAATCACTTGCGGCGTATCGAGCTGCACAATTTCACCCTTACTCATGACGCAGATACGCGTGCCCAGTTTCACCGCTTCCGCCATGTCATGGGTTACAAAGACAATCGTCATTTTGAACGTATCATGGAGGCGCTTAATGAGCTCCTGCAACTGATTGCGACTAATCGGATCGAGGGCGCTGAACGGTTCGTCCATGAGGAGAATCGAAGGACGCGTCACGATAGCCCGTAGAATCCCTAC
>NZ_HF986224.1:0-8891 GCF_000431435.1 Veillonella sp. CAG:933 | reverse complement strand
CTGTTCGCCGCCGGAGAGCTCATGAGGATACCGATTCATATATTGGTCCGGCGGAAGGCCCACCATTTCCAAATAGGAATGGATTGTTTTAACCCGCTCTTCTTTAGGCCAACCCTTCATTTCCGGGATGATTTCGATGTTTTCACATACCGTTAAATTCGGGAATAAAGCGCCGGCCTGCAATACATAACCGATGTTTAAGCGCAATTCTCTCAGCTCCGACTGCTGTACATCGACACCATTAATCGAAACCGTGCCTTCCGTCGGCGTCAAAAGACGGTTAATCATCTTGAGCGTCGTCGTTTTACCACTACCACTCGTACCGACGAGGACGAAAAACTCCCCGCACGCGATAGTCATGTTGATATTACGAAGCGCCGCCTTCTCTTTATATAATTTACTTACATTCTTAAATTCAATCATTGTTTCACCTGCCGTTCCCGTAATTCATCAATGTTCCTGGCCAATGCCGTGGTAAACTTTTCACCGGCCCGGAGTAATACATCCTGCTCCTCGGCCGTTAATTCCTTCATAGCCGCATTTTCCGCTGCTTCCAAAGCATCCAATATAGATGCTGCATAGGTGCGACCGTCTTCGGTCAATTTAATCACTTTCGTGCGCTTATCTTCAGGATTTTCTTCAAAAAAGATATAGCCCTTGTCCTTGAAGTTCTTTATGGTCGCATTGACGACCTGTTTCGTGGAATACGTCTTGCGCGTAATGCGTTGCTGCGTAATTCCATTCGGATTATAGTAAATCCACATCAGAATCGTCAGCGCCTTGCTCTGCATGCCGTTTTTACGAGCATAGTTTTCAAAAATCGACATCTGGTTGTCGCGAATTCTGGAATATTCTTTTGTTGCCGGTAAAATATCAGTCATTCACTACCACCACCTTCCCAAAACTGTCAGCACTGTCCAAATAGGCGTGTGCCTCACGAATTTCGGCTAATTTAAAAACTATAGCCGGCTCAACAGTAATGTTGTTGTCCTTAATATAATCGAATAGGGCTTGCAGCATCGGTTCATTCACAATGCCGGAATAGAAGCCGGTCACATATTTACCGCTGCCCAAAGTCATAATAATATCAAAATTCTCCACATACCACTGACCACCGAGAAGGCCCGTGTTGCAAAGAATTCCGCCCGGCTTTAAATGCGCCAGATTATCTTCTAATACAGCCGGGCCCACCATATCGGCAATCTTATCAAAAGATATATCAGTATCCAAACGACCGTTCTCATCGAGAATGCACTCGTCAAAACCTTCCGCCAAGAGCTGTTCAAGCTTATTCATGGAACGCGTCGAACCATACAGGCGCACTTTCGGATAACGAGCTTTTAAAAGTTTGGCAAACGCTACGCCCACACCACTCGTGGCACCGCGTACCAACACAGCATCGCCAGCCTCGATTTTTAAATTCTGCAGCGTGCCAAAAGCCGTATGATACGTCTCCGGTATAGCCGCCATAATCGGCCAAGGTAAGTCTGTACGCACCGTATAAATCTGCTCATTCGGAAGTAATACATACTCCGCATAGGATCCGTCAAAATCACGGCCCATTTCCCCCATAACGGATACGACCTTCGTACCCGGTGGCAAACGCTTTACATCGGTGCTTTTCTCAATGACACCGACACATTCAATCCCCAAAATCCGCGGAAACTTTACCGATTCCGAATAACCGTTTCGCGTAAATATCTCAGAGCGATTAATGCCGAAACCTTTCACCTTAACCAAAGACCAACCCGGTTTAACCGCCGGCGTAGGCACGTCCTCATATATGAGCTTATCGACACCGCCCGCTTCATAGACAACCACTGCCTTCATATAATCCCTCTTTTCAGTCAAAACTTTTTACAATTTAATTATAAATCTAAAAACCTCTATAAGTCAAATAATTTGACCTATAGAGATTTATCGATAATTGTATTGAGTCATAAAGTAAGAGTCCTTGTTACAAAATAAAAAGACCATTGCATAACACAAAGGACGTACATCTCATCAGAGCCCGGGTTGCTCTAGTATTGATGTACGTCCCTTTTTAGTGAGTTTTTGATAAAAGTGTTTTAAAATGAATTTTTGGTTTTTGGGTGCTGTGATTGAGGGGAACTAACCTCACAATCGGTTACAGTACATGCATTATGAAATCTCTTAGCGATTGATTTGGCTTAAAATTTCCTGCATCTGTTTTTCTAACGCTTCGATACGTTTAGTTTTAGCTTCATTATCCGCTTTGATAGCTTCATTGTCGGCTTTAACTGCACTGATTTCCGCTTGCTGGCTAGAGATTACGGAGACTAAATCAGTTTTGGAGTAGTTGGAGTATTCACTACCCTTACCAAATTTAATGCTCACACCGGCGTTAAACATGTTTTCACCGCCGCCCATGCTGGTGCCTACGGAGAATAACAAATCATTCGTCGGACGATAGAATGCACCGATAGCTACTGCATTGGCCGATTTGTAGTTGCCATACCCGGCCGCAAAATCCCACTTAGCAGTCGGATCATAATCTTGCGGATGTAAAGCAGCTAATGCGGCGGCACCGGCACCGACACGATTAATTCGATTATCCAATTTATTAACTTGGCTGTTCAAGCTGGTTACGTTATTGGTAATATTGCTTACTTCGTTGGAAATGGAAGTAATATTATTAGTGTTCTGCGTAATCTGAGTCGTATTGGCAGCTACTTGGCTATCCAAAGCAGTCAAGTTTTCTCCTGCAGATTTAGATTGTTTAACGTAAGTACCATCTTTGGCTACACGAGTTTCGTTGTAAACAGTACTGCCATTAACAACACCTTTATTATCTGCAGCTACCTTGCCATCGGTATTAACTTTAAGCTGGTATTTTACACCATTAAATTCATTTAAGCCTTCAGCTTTTTCAATAGTAATAGTATTGTCGCCATCAAAGTTACCTACACTATTACGAGTATTAATTGAATTGGCTAAATCAGATATTTCTACACTCCCTGTAATGAAGTCCTTACCATCCGAGTCTTTAATAGATAAGGATAGTTTATTATTTTCATAACTCAAAGCATTGTTACTTTTTTGCAAGCCCGTGCCGGCAGCATCTACGGCTGCTTTAAGTTGAGCTACGTTAACAGCATCAGTGTCATTTGTACCGGCTGCTACATTAGTAATTTGGCGAGTAATACCTGCTTCACTGTCGCCAACGGAAACAGCGGCAGCATTGGACTTCCACGCAGAAGTAATCTGATTCTTTTCTGATACAGCATCAGTATAAGCTTTATTAGCATTGTTCATAGTAGTTTCAGAAGTATTCATTGCTATTTCAGCTTCATCCAACGCAGTCTTCGCAGCATCCATTTGTTCCTTATATCTTGCTTGATCTGCTGATCCTGCATCAGCAGCGTTATAAAATTGAACCTTTTCCGAATAAGTTGCAGCCTTTTCTAAATAATTATCGACCTTACTTTGATAATCATCTTTAGCTGTTGTATATGTTGACTCTAAGCCACCTAAACTATTATTCAATTCCGTTAATCGAGATTCTTTTCCTGAAAGAGCTGCAATTGCTGTATCGCTATCAAAAGCAGTACCGGTAATTGGATTATATCCATATCTTCCCTTATCTACAGATGCAATGGAATTGCTGCCAAGAGCAACGCCGCCGTCATATTGCACATCCGTATTATACCCGAGCATAACGGCATTACTGATGTTTTCTGTATGAGCCTTTACCGCTACCTTTACTTTCATTGTATAAGGAATTGCTGTACCAGTATACGGATCACGGGTGATAATGTCCATCTTTGGCGTATATATTTGTATCTTAATTTCATCTTTTGTTTCCATTGAACCAAGAATAATATTATTACTGCCTCCAGTCAATATATTATAATCACCAATCACTACTGCCGTATTTCCACCATTTAATGTATTTCCGGTCCCCACGACTGAAGTATTATTCACATTAATACCGGCATTTTGATAACCTGCAATGGTATTATAATCACTTACCGTATTTTCAGTCCCATTTAAAGTATTCCCCGACCCTATAATTGAAGATCTTCTTGCATAATCTAATGTATTGCTGTTCCCCATAGCAAACACAGATCCACCGTTAAGTGAAGCATAATCTCTAAATATCTCGGACATATGATCTGAATATCCGTCATTATAACTACCATGCAATATAAACTCATTATAACGATAATCACTAAAACCGTTTACTACCACATCAATCATATTGCCACCGGCATTTGTCACCCAGTTACCGGTGCCCCAAACCATAGAGTTCGATGAATAGTCTACCTTATTCATCGTACCAAAAGCACCATTAACCATAGTCACGGGGGCATATTCAGACCCGGTAATTTTATTATCAACGCCATAAATCGAAGACCAGGTAGTACCCAGACTGCTTACTGAATTAAAACCTGTGACTGTACCAAAAGTTCCAAGACCTTGAGCGCCCCAACCTACTACTGTACCCGAGGCACCACTCTGTGCATGATTACCAACAACAGTCATGTTCATTCCCCTAATATTTTTATTCGCAGCTTTCTTTTCTTCAGGCGTTAAGGAGCCAATAATAACCGAATCTTTAAAATCGTTATTCATCCGATTATCGCCAATCACAATACCTCCACCCGGAGCCTTAAAAGTATTATTGTTGCCAATAACAGTTAGACTTTCATAGCCTTTCATATAAGTATCATTACCACTAATCGTATTTCCTTTACCGATAAGTAAATCAGATACGGTTTCTGTTCTAACGTCTTGTTTTCCAGAAACAGTACCTGAGTTTCTCCCTGTGACACTGTTCTTATCGCCAATCACAGTCTGACTTTTACTATTAGTTACTGTATTATCATCGCCAAATACTTCAGCATCATTGCTTGTTGTAACTGTATTCCCAGTTCCTACAACACGAGCCGTCGTATCATCGGTTACGGTATTGATCGTACCTGTAGCCGTACCACTATCTACAACAATATTATCCGCTGCAAAAACCTGTCCCCCTAATAACAAACTCAATAAAACAGCACTGCTCAAAGATGTTTTAATTACATGACGACCATTTTTCTTGATTTTCATACCTAAACTCCTCTCAAAGCACGTCCACTAACTAACGTTTTGAAAACAGTGAATTGATTATTACCTATACCAATCAATTCATCACGACTTCATTTATAGTTAAATACTATCATATTTGTGCCCCCCACAAGACATATAATCATTATTTTATCACTGTTTCTCATAAAACATAAACCGGTGAATAAAAATTATATTTCATACCGCCGTGTTAAAATTTCACACATCTTATATTTTTGCACTATTCATCATATAAAAAAGAAAAAGCTACAGTGTCATTACACCATAGCTTTTTCACAAATTTTATTAATAAGTAAATAATTGGATTTTCACTTTATCCTTTTATAGCCTTGCATTGCGCAATCATTTCACGAGCCACTTCCATAGCGTCGCCTACGATACCGTAGTCGCACACTTTGAAAATAGAGGCTTCCGGATCGTTATTAATGGCCACAATCATATCGGAGCCCGTAATGCCGGCCGTATGCTGAATGGCACCGGAGATGCCGAAGGCCAAGTATAATTTAGGAGCCACTGTCTTACCGGTTTGACCAACTTGACGGCTCAACGGATACCAGCCTTTTTCAACAATCGGACGGGTTACGCCGAGCACACCGCCCAACGCATCGGCCAATTCTTCCAACACTTTGAAGTTTTCAGGGGAACCCATGCCGCGACCTCCGGCCACGATGATTTCCGCTTCTTCGATGTTAACATCGTTCATGTCCACCTTAATCATTTCTACGAAACGATTGCGAATGTCCCCGTCAGTGAGCTGAACTTCGACCTTGTTGATATGACCTTGACGACCTTCCTGGCGTTCCGGCATTTTGAACACATTCGGACGAACGGAGCCCATTTGCGGGCGATGTTCCGGACAGATGATTTCCGCCAAAATGTTACCGCCCAAGGCCGGACGAGTCCATTCTACAAGGCCGTCGGATGTGCTTACGGACAAAATCGTACAGTCCGCTACAACGCCGTTTTTCATACGACCGGAAATACGCGGTGCCAAATCGCGACCGTCGTTAGTAGCACCGATGAGGATAACATTCGGTTTATTCTGAGCAAAGAAATCGGTAATGACTTTAGTGTAGCCGTCAGTCGTGTAGCGTGCCAATAAAGGATGTTCAAATACATGAACGTAATCACTGCCATACTCGATAAGGCTTTGTGCTTCGCCGGCCACTTTGGCGCCGAGAAGCAATGTATGTACATCTTCTTGCAACTGATCCGCTATGAGGCGGGCCTGACCAATTAATTCGTATGTGACTTTGCGCACCTGACCGTCGAAACAGTCAGCAATGACATAGACACCTTTGTATTCTTCAAACACCGTAATTCCTCCTTAGCTATCAGATAAGTTCTTTTTGTTTTAACACATCCATAACGGTTGCTACGGATTCCGAAACGGCACCGGTCAACATGGTTCCGGCGGAGCGCATAGGCGGGCTGTATACTTTGCGTACACGGGTTGGCGAACCTTGAAGGCCCAAACGCTTAGGATCCGTCGTCATATCTTTAACGGTAATCGTCTTCACTTCGTACTGCGTAGCACGAATGGAATTATGGAGGGTCGGATAGCGTGGTTCGTTGAGGGATTTAACGGCCGTTAGGAGCATCGGCATTTCCGTATCCAATACTTCAAAGCCTTCTTCGTGTTCACGTTGGGTCCGTACAATATTATCGTTCACTTCGATGCCGCACACATAGGTAACCTGAGGAATGCCCAGTTCTTCGGCAATCTGCGGACCTACTTGCGCCGTATCACCGTCGATGGCCTGTTTACCGCAGAAAATCATATCAAACGGTTTGCCCTGGTCTTCCTGCACTTTGGATATAGCACAAGCGATGGTGTAGCTGGTAGCGAGCGTATCGGCACCGGCAAAGGCACGGTCCGTAATGAGGTACGCATCATCGGCCCCCATGGAGATACATTCTTTTAACGCCACGGACGCCTGCGGCGGTCCCATGGTAATCACGGAAACGCGGGTTCCCGGATATTTATCTTTAACGGTCAAAGCCGCTTCCAATGCATTCATGTCGAACGGATTGACAATACTTGGCAGGCCGGTACGAATTAAAGTGTTCGTTTCCGGATCGAGCTTGATTTCAGACGTATCCGGCACTTGCTTGATACATACGAATAATTCCATAGTCAGCCTCCCTATTAGCCTTGACGAAATTCAATACCCTTCGTGTCGTCCGGGTATTCCCATTTAGTTACAATCGTTTTGCCGCATAAAACTCGGCAGGTACCGCATTCTACGCAACCGGCGTAGTCAAATGCAAGCGTACCGTCGTCGTTTAAGGTATATAAACCGGCCGGGCAGGCATTGACGAGTTTCATTTTTTCCTTCATATCCGGATAATCATGAATGATTTCAATGTGCGGATGACCTTCGTTTACGTAATATTTATTGACGCCTAACTTTTCTTCTAAGTTTGTCATAGGGCACGACCTCCTTTAAGGGCATCCATAGCCAAGTTAACAAGGCCTACACCGGTAGCCCGTTTCAATAATTTAGGAACAAGCGGTTTCGCGCCGTCGCCGTTAACGGTAAATACATCGGACATGATGCCGTTGACCATTCCCGGATATTTTTGGAAAATACGCGGATTGTTGAGGAATTCAGGGAAGTGACGATAGGTTTTCAAATCTTTACCTACGAAGCTGTCCTCAATCATAATATCGTAGTAACGTAACGCACCGGCGGAATAATCGCCTAAGCGTTTGGCTTTAATAATCGCATCGGCGGCATACATGCCGGACGCAATGGCAAAATCCATACCGCGCACGGTGTAACCCATGTTGATACAGAAACCGGCCGCATCACCGACGATGATAAAGCCGTCACCGCTCAAGGTGGTCACCATTTTATACCCCGCTTCCGGAACCATGTGACCGCTGCGTTCAAGGAGTTTGCCCCCTTTTAACAAGCGAGCCACTGTCGGATAAGCCATGAATTCGTTCATCATATCTTCGATAGTAGCATCCGATTCACCGATATGTTCAAGACCTACTACGACGCCGATGGATAAGCTGTTTTTATTAGTATAGATAAAACCGCCGCCCATGAGACCGTGCGTAATATCACCCATGAAAAGCCAAGACAAACCGTCATTGCCGTCGAGGCCGAGGCGTTCTTCCAACACACCTTTATTAAAGCTATATACTTCTTTAGCACCTACGGCTACTTCGGCAGCCGTAATCGGTGCACGTAAACCGGCTCTTTCAGCCAATAAGGAGTTAACGCCGTCAGCCAATACCACTACGTCAGCACGCAACGTATCTTTACCACAGCGAATGCCTACCACTTTGCCGCCTTCCATGAGAAGATCCGTAACCTGAATGCGGTTAACCACCACGGCACCGGCTTTTTCAGCCTGCTCTACGAGCCATTTATCAAAAACGCCGCGCAATACCACATAGGATTCGTCTTTTGGCTGAGCCGGTTCCGCTTCATATTCAACGGTCGTTGCCTTGCCACCTTCCAAAATGGAGATGCGCTCCTTCGTTACTTTACGTTCTAACGGAGCCGTTTTTCTAAAATCAGGGATTAACTCTTCTAACGAATGCGTATAAATACGACCACCCGTCATGTTTTTCGCGCCCCCATAACTCCCTCGTTCAACCAAGAGCACTTTCACACCCTCTTTGGCCATTCGATAAGCAGCTGCCGCACCTGCTAAGCCACCGCCTACAACGATTGCATCAAATTGTTCCATGCTGTTCTCCTTGTGTAATATACTGTATATTTTATACATTGAAAAACAAAAAACAGTTACGTCCCACGTCGGCCTTTTGCGACCCACTGTAG
>NZ_HF986223.1:0-9102 GCF_000431435.1 Veillonella sp. CAG:933 | reverse complement strand
CTTTGACGAAATCCACGCCCAGCCGAACCGCAAGCTCTATGATGTCCTGACCAAAGGCTCCGGCGATGCCCGGGAGCAGCCGCTCTTCTTCATCATCACGACGGCGGGCAACGACAAGAACAGTATCTGCTATGAGTTGCACACAAAGGCCCTTGACTTGATGGCGGGCCGAAAGAAAGATTCCACCTTTTACCCCGTGGTCTATGGCCTGGAACATGAGGAAGACTGGACGGATGAAGCCAATTGGTACAAAGCCAATCCTTCTCTGGGGCATACCATTCAGATTGATCGCGTCCGGGAAGCCTATCGGAATGCTGTCGAAAATCCGGCGGAAGAGAATGTCTTTAAGCAGCTCCGGCTCAATATCTGGACTTCGGCCAGCATCCGCTGGATACCGGAACAGGTCTACGACAAGGGGAGCCTTCCCATTGACCTGGATTCCCTGCGGGGACGGATGTGCTACGGCGGGCTGGACTTGTCCAGTACATCGGATATCACGGCCCTGGTACTGGCTTTCCCGCCACGGAGCGATGATGAGAAATACATCCTGTTGCCTTTCTTCTGGCTGCCGGAAGACACGCTGGAACTGCGGTGCCGCCGGGACCATGTTCTCTACGACGTCTGGCAGAAGCAGGGCTTCATCCAGACGACGGAAGGGAACGTCATCCATTACGGCTTCATCGAGAAGTTTATCGAACGCCTGGGGGAAACGTACCACATACGGGAAATCGCCTATGACCGCTGGAACGCCACCCAGATGGTGCAGAACCTGGAAGATATGGGCTTCACCATGGTGCCTTTCGGCCAGGGGTTCAAGGATATGTCGCCGCCGTCGAAGGAGCTGTTCAAGCTCCTGATGGAAGGGAACATCATCCATGGCGGCAATCCCGTTCTCAAATGGATGGCCAGCAACGTCGTCATGCGCCAAGATCCTGCGGGAAACATCAAGCCGGACAAAGAAAAATCCGTCGAAAAGATTGACGGAATCGTGGCGTCCATCATGGCACTAGACCGCTGCATCCGCAACGGGACTGGCAGTGGCAGTGTCTATGACGAACGAGGTGTTATTGCATTTTAAAGACATTTGCAAAAATGGCAGGTGCTTTTTTGTGCCCGTTTTTGGAGGTATTTTATGAGAATCCCCTTTTTATCCAGCCTGTTCCGTACCCGGGACAAGCCTCAGAACTATTATATCGGCACGGATTTTCGTTATCTGTTCGGCCCCTCTGCCAGTGGCAAGACGGTGAACGAGTTCACGGCTATGCAGACGACGGCAGTGTATGCCTGCGTCCGCATCCTGGCGGAAACTCTGGCGGCCTTGCCGCTCCAGCTGTACCGTTACACGCCTGGCGGCAAGGAGCGGGTCTATGACCATCCGCTGTACCATCTGCTCCATGATGAGCCGAATCCGGAGATGACTTCGTTTATCTTCCGGGAAACGCTCATGAGCCACCTGCTCATCTGGGGCAATGCTTACGCCCAGATCATCCGCGACCGATTAGGGCGGGTACAGGGACTATACCCGCTCAGGCCGGACAAGATGACCGTCTGCCGGGATGACCGGGGAAAGATTTTTTATCTGTATACCAAGACGGGAGACGAGAATCCGAACATCAAGCCGTACGGGCAGGTGGCCCTGCAGAAGGAAGAAGTGCTGCATATCCCCGGCCTTGGGTTTGACGGCCTGGTCGGTTATTCGCCGATTGCCATGGCCCGCAATGCCGTGGGCATGACCATGGCCTGCGAGGAATACGGTGCCTCTTTCTTTGCGAACGGGGCCAGCCCCAGCGGGGTGCTGGAACATCCAGGCGTTCTGAAGGATCCGGCCAAAGTCCGGGATTCGTGGAATGCCGTCTACCGGGGGACGGGCAATGCCCACAAGGTGGCTGTGCTGGAAGAAGGCATGAAGTACCAGCAGATCGGCATCCCGCCGGAAGAAGCACAGTTCCTGGAAACACGGAAGTTCCAGCTCGATGAGATTGCCCGGCTCTACCGCATCCCGCCACACATGATTGGCGACCTGGAGAAAAGTTCCTTCAATAATATTGAGCAGCAGTCCATGGAATTTGTGAAGTACACGCTGGATCCATGGGTCATCCGCTGGGAACAGGCCATGCAGAAAGCCCTGTTCCTGCCGGAAGAGAAGAAACAGTATTTCCTGAAGTTCAACGTGAACGGTCTCATGCGCGGCGACTATGAGAGCCGCATGACCGGGTACAGCATCGGCCGGCAGAACGGCTGGCTGTCCGCCAACGATATCCGGGAGATGGAAGACATGAATCCCGTGTCGGATGAAGAGGGCGGTAATCTATACCTTGTCAATGGCAGCATGACCAAGCTCAAGGATGCCGGGGCTTTTGCCCAGAAGGGAGATACGAATGAAACATAAATTTTGGAAGTGGGTGACTAACGAAGCACCGGATTCTTTCGGCAGTGAACGGACGCTGTATCTGGACGGCCAGATTTCGGATGAGACCTGGTGGGGCGATGAAGTGACACCGAAGGCATTCAAAGAAGAACTGAATGCGGGCAGCGGCGATATCACACTCTGGATCAACAGTCCGGGCGGTGACTGTTTTGCCGCTGCCCAAATCTATAACATGCTCATGGATTATCCGGGGAACGTCACCGTCAAGATTGACGGCCTGGCCGCTTCGGCTGCGTCCGTCATCGCTATGGCCGGGACCAAGGTCTGCATGTCGCCAGTGGCCATGCTGATGATCCATAATCCGGCGACCCTGGCCTATGGCGATCAGGCAGAGATGGAAAAGACCATCGGCATGCTGAGCGAAGTCAAGGAGAGCATCATCAACGCTTACGAAATCAAGAGCGGCCTGGCCCGCACGAAGATTTCGCACATGATGGATGACGAGACCTGGCTCAACGCGAAGAAGGCCGTGGAACTTGGCTTTGCCGATGAAATCCTCTTCGACCAGAAGAAAGACGATGGGGAGCAGCCGGAAGCCATGATTTACACCCCTGTTACTGTCACCAATTCGTTAGTACAGAAATTAAAACCACGTGAACCTGTCAATAAAGTGCCAGCCGCTTCCCTGGAGAACCGGCTGGCATTGCTCATTCATTAAGGAGGACAACAATGGATACGATTTTAGCACTGCGTGAGAAACGCAAGAATCTGTGGGATGCCGCCAAGAATTTTCTGGATACCGTCCGTGATGAAAACGGCATGGTCTCTGCAGAAGATGCGGCTCGCTACGACAAGATGGAAGCGGATGTGGTGAACCTCGGCAAAGAAATCGACCGCCTGGAACGCCAGCAGCAGCTCGATGCCCAGCTGTCCCAGCCGACCACGATGCCGATTACTGAACTCCCTGGCGCAGGCCAGAATGGAGCAGAAAAGAGAGGCCGTGCGTCCGATGCCTATCGTAAGGCTTTCTGGGACAGCATCCGCCATAAGAACTTCATTGATGTACAGAACGCCCTGAGTGCAGGCACCGATGCTGATGGTGGCTATCTGGTACCGGACGAATTCGAACACCAGCTCATCGACAAGCTCCAGGAAGAGAATTTCTTCCGCGGCCTGGCCACGGTCATCCACACCAGCGGCGACCGCAAGATTCCCATCGTGACGGGTCATGGCGAAGCGTCCTGGATGGAAGAGAACGGCCTCTACCCGGACAGCCAGGATACCTTCGGCCAGCAGTCCATCGGGGCGTACAAGCTGGGGACGGCTATCCGTGTGTCGGAAGAACTGCTGAACGACAGCGCTTTCGACCTGGAAAGCTACATTGCCGGTGAATTTGCCCGCCGTATCGGCACGAAGGAAGAAGAAGCCTTCCTCACCGGTGACGGGAAGAACAAGCCGACTGGCGTGTTCCCGTCCGCGGAGCTGGGCGTGATAGCCAATGGCGCATCCATCACCTTTGATGATGTCATCGACCTGTATCACTCCCTGCGCATCCCGTACCGCCGCAAGGCCGTATGGCTCCTGAACGATGCAACCATTAAGGCCTTGCGCAAGGTGAAGGACAACAACGGCAACTACATCTGGCAGCCGTCTGTCACCGCAGGTACGCCGGATACTATCCTGAACCGTCCCTGCTACTGCACTTCCTTTGCACCGGAACTGGCGGCGGGCAGCCGTCCCATGCTCTTCGGGGACTTCAGCTACTACTGGATTGCCGATAGGGAATACCGCTCCTTCAAGCGGCTTAACGAATTGTATGCCGCCAACGGCCAGATCGGCTTCCTTGCCAGCCAGCGCGTCGATGGCATGCTGATGCTCAAGGAAGCGGTCAAGGCCCTGGAGATGAAAGCGAAGGGATAAGCCATGATTGTGACGCTGGAAGAAGCCAGGGAATACCTGCGGATTGATGAAGATGACACGAGTAATGATGACGTCATCCAGTCTTCCCTGGAAACAGCCCAGGCCCTCTGCCTGGATATATCCCGTTGCGAGGAAGCCGATGCCGAAGAGAATCCCGTGGTTTTTCACGAAGCGATTCTCTTCGCTGAGGCTTTTTTATATGAGCACCGGGAGGAAGCGGACTACGCAGGCCTTTTGAAACGTCTGCGCTGGCTGCTGTTCGGGGTCCGGCGGAGCTGTTTTTGAAAAGGGGGATGCCCATGAAGACGGGGCTTTTGAATAAACGGATTGAGATTCTGGGAAAGCAGGCCGTGACGGATGAATATGGTTTCGATACCCAGGCCGACGTCGTAGTGTACCGCTGCTGGGCATCCATCGAGCCTGCCCGGGGCAAAGTGTTCTATGAGATGGAACGCAAGGCGGACACGGAGTACAGCAAGATCACCATTCGCTGGCGTCCGGGTGTCACCCACGATATGAAGGTGAAGTATCAGGATCACCTCTACGACATCGATACCATAGTTGACCCGTATATGCGCCATGAAGCTCTGGAACTGTACTGTACGGAAGAAGTGAGGGGGACGGACAATGAGCGGAAGTGACTTTGAGGTCAAAGGATTGGATGACCTTTCAGAAAAACTGCTTTCTGCTATTGAAGAGTTTCCCGGCACTACCGAAAAGGGCCTGGTGACGCTTGGCAACAAGCTCAAGAAGGAGTGCGTAAAAAACACGCCGGAAGGCAGCACGGGCAAGCTGAAGAAAGGCTGGAAGCATAAGGTGGAAGGCTACAACGGTTCCGAGCTGGTCTATGAGCTGATCAACAAGCATCCCGTACATCACCTCTTAAATAACGGCCATGCGAAGAAAACACCTGGCGGCAGGACCGTGGGCTATTATGAAGGCCAGCACTATACGGAGAAATCCGTCAAGGTCTTCGAAGCCAGCGACTTGCAGCCGGGACTGGAGAGACTCACGAAGAAGCTCCTCAAGAAAGCAGGCGGCACATGATCCATGATATCGATATCTTGCAGGCGGTGCAGCAGAAACTCAAAGAGCGGTTCCCGTACCCCGTCTATTTGCAGGAAGTCAAGGAAGGCTTTGCGCCGCCGGCCTTTTTCCTGAAGACAATGACGGTAGCGACGCCGCAGAAAGAAAACGAGGTCTACCGGGATACGGACCTCTACATTACGTATCTGCCGAAGAAGCAGGAAAAAAGCACGGCCATCTACGCCGTGCTTTTTGCTGCGGAAAATTTATTCCGGGACGGACTGAAAGTCGGCAACCGTTATCTCCCTGTCGTGTCTATGAGTGAGGAGCTGATGGGGACGGACAATGACGGCGGGCGTCTGACGCTGACCTTCCAGTACTATGACGCCCGGGAAAAAGAAGAAACGGCAGAAATCATGAAGGTACTGCATCAGCGGTATCAGGGAAAGGAGACGTAACCCATGAAAATGCCATCCATTAATATCGCGTTCAAAGAAAAAGGCATCAGTGCCGTCGAACGCAGCGAACGCGGTATTGTCCTTCTGATTCTGAAAGAAGAGACACTGCCGTCCCAGACGGAAGTGAACCTGTACACGGCAGATGACATTCCCAAAGAACTCTCAGACAGCAACCGTGAGCAGCTGGAACTGACCCTTCGCGGCTACGTGAACAGTCCGAAGAAGGTCATCGCCGAAATCATCAGCAAGGATGCAGAAGATTATACCGATGTCCTCAAGGCCATCGAGAACAAGCGCTTCGATTACCTAGTCATCCCGGACATCGAAGAAAACCACATCGACACTATCGCGACCTGGATCAAGGGGATGCGGACGAATAAGAATAAGCGCATCAAGGCCGTCCTGCCGGACTGCACGGCGGATACGGAAGGAGTCATCAACTTCGTCAATCAAGTCATCCGTACGAAAACGAAGACCTACACGACGGCCCAGTACTGCGGGCGCATCGCGGGCATCATCGCAGGAACGCCGATGACCATTGCCTGTACGTATGCGCCGCTGCCGGAAGTCATCGGCTGTGACGTCTGGACGAAGGAAGAAATGGATACCATGACGGATGCCGGCAAGCTGTTCTTTTTCTTTGACGGGGAAAAGGTCAAGCTGGGCCGCGGAATCAACTCCCTGGTCACGACAATCCAGGGAAAAGGCGTATCGTTCCAGAAAATCAAGCTCGTCGATTTAATGGACATGATGTATGACGATATCCGCACCACAGCCCAGGATCATTACCTTGGCAAGTATGCCAACAGCTATGCCAACCGATGCCTCCTGGTGACGGCTATCCAGGGGTATCTTGACCAGCTGGCCCAGGAGGGCCTGCTGGAACAGGGGCAGAACACGGCTTATATCGATGTGGAATCCACGAAGATTTGGCTGGCATCCAATGGCAAATATACGAAAGAGGAACTGGCGGACATGTCGGAAATGGACATCAAGCTGGCCAACATCGGCAGCAATGTCTTCATCGCCGTAGATGCTTCGCTCCTGGATGCCATGGAAGATGTCACGATTGCCGTCAATATCTGAGGAGGTGAAGTACAGTGAACAGCATGGAAGCCAAACGGGTGATGAACGGAAAGTATGCCGACCTCTATATCGACGGCGACCTCATGGCCGAAGCCACGGCTTTCAAGGCCGAGGTCACCCTGACCAAGGAAGAAGTGAAGATGCTCCGCCATGTCGGCAAGGGCTACAAGGTCACGGGCTATGACTGCAAAGGGCAGCTGAAGCTCCATAAAGTCTCGAGCTACATGATCAAGAAGATGAACGACAACATTAAGGCGGGCAAGCAGACCGTCGTGACCATCGTCTCCGTCCTAGATGACAAGGATGCCATAGGCAGCGAACGCATCGTCATCAAGGATGCGACCTTTGACAGCCTCATTCTGGCCGACTGGGAAGTGGACAAGATGGGCGAGGAAAGCTACAGCTTCACTTTCTCGGACTGGGACCTCTTGGATTTAGCATAAGGAGAACAAGCACATGAATATGGTAGACCGACTGCTGAAAGCAGATGTAGTGAACAAGCTGGCCGAACGGCCTGAAAAGAAAGTGAAGATGGAACGGCTCTCGAAGTTGTTCGGATTCGATTTTATCATCACGCTCCGGGCTATCGACCCAGAACGCTACGCCGATATCCAGAAGATGGCCGTGGACTTCACCAACGGCAGCGCCGATAACATCGACATTTATCAGATGCAGACCCAGACGCTCCTGGCGGGGATTGCCGACCCGGACCTCAAGAACAAGGATCTGCTGGAAAAATTCGGGGCCGTACTTCCTGGTGACATCATCCGCAAGCTCTTCCTGGCAGGTGAGATTGCTGATCTCACAGCGCAGATCACAGAACTCAACGGCTATACGACCCAGGAAAAGGCGGACAAAGCCGTAAAAAACTGATCCGGACCGATGGCGAAGTGCAGGCAATGTATCTCCTGTTCCGGGAGCATCACCTGCTGCCGTCAGCGGTCATGAAACTGGGATACGGCGAACGGCAGGTGCTGTATGCTTTCATCCGCTATGAGATGGAAGAACGCGATAAAAAAGTATCTTCAGCATTATCGGATTAACTGCTGAAAATACGGCTATCTGCCATAAAGTCATAAGGCAGGCTCAAGCCACTTAGATATTTCATAGACGAAGTCGCTTTTTTTCTTGCATTGTGGGTGGCCGACACGTAGTACATGAAAGGTTTGATTGCCCAGGGTGGAAATGGCTTCCTGCCAGGGCATTTTTCTTTTCCCAATGTCTTTAAAACCGTTGTAATGAATATTATAACGGTCAAAAACGTTAGGGATGTAATCGTCATAATACCAAGATGTATAAAAAATGATATGAGTAGGATGTATTACCTTTAATTCCTGCTGAAGGACTTTTAGGTTTAGGATACAGTTGGATTTTACAAAATCTGAGGTAGTATCCTTTCCTCCGGAATTGTTGCATTTGACAATATTGGTAAATGCGATGTGTTCTATAGAATCGTCACCGAATATTCTCTGAGTGATAGCACGAGTATAGCTCCAATATGGCCAGCTTTTGTTCCACAGAGATTCACGGGTATATTGAAAGGGATTGCGGAAGCCGTCTTCAATCGTGCCGGGATTGTTTCTGGCATTTTTACCGACAAATAGAATTCTCTTGGAAGTTTTATTAAAATCGGAACCTACGCACCAGCAGCCAATCGGTAAGGATAAATGTTCTTTCTTGTGACATTCTTCACAGATTTTGCAAGTACCAAGCTCCATATGGTGATATCGTTCAGCTAATCTTTTTTCTGTTTCATTGAAATAGCGCATTGGAATTCCTCCGTAACGATAGATTTCTTTTATCTTACTATATTTTTAATATCTGTAACAACATTGAGAGGTGAAACAGCATGGCCAATAATGTCATCGATGCCGCCATCCGGCTGCGGGATTTGTTCACGCCGACCGTGCATAGCGTCAATGCCAGCCTGGGGACCATGAAGACCCAGATGGCGGCGGCGAAACAATCGGTCAGCGGACTGTCGGACAAGCTGACGGAGCATGAGCGCATCCAGAAACGGACGGCGAAGAGCATCGAGCAGACGGGAAGCAAGATTTCCGGCTTATCAGACAAGATAGCCCTGCTGTCAGCCCCCATCCTGGCAGCCGCAACGGCAGGCTTCAAGCTGCACAGCGACTTTGCCAACGGTATCGCCAAGATTTCGACTTTGGTCGACACGACGGTTGTTTCCATGCAGAAGGTCAGTGATGAGATTCGTGCTGTCAGCGATGAAACGGGCGCAGG
>NZ_HF986222.1:1054-9248 GCF_000431435.1 Veillonella sp. CAG:933 | reverse complement strand
CTCTGGCTAATACTGTCGGCTGCTCCTGCCCCACAGTTAAAAAGCAATCTGCCAGTTCCTCGATATTTTCAAGCGTTGTATGCGTATTCTCTTCTGCCTCCTTAACCTCGTAAGGGCTTAAATAAATCTCTTTGTATTCTGTCGTGCCTGCTGCCCCCGCCTTGCTCTTCGCGTTCAAAATGTCATTTATCCCGAATTTTGCCATATCTCTTTACCTCGCTTTCCCTGTGTACTCTGTAACAAATTTCTTGTAATCCTGTGCAGCTCCGCAGCACGGGCTGTATTCGTAAATCGGTTTGAAAGTAAATGTGCTCTCCGCAACTTTCTTTGAATATCTGATTGTTGCCAGCACGTTTATATTTTCCTGCTGCTGCATCCATTCGCGCCCGGCTGCCTCTCCGTCTGTATTCTGGTAAGACGTAACCAGAACGCCTTTTAATTTCAAATCCGGGTTAAATTGCTTTGCGTCCTCGATCTGCTCCCGCAGGATATCCAGCCCCTCCAGCGCCCACTCGTCAATCTTTACAGGTACTATTATCTCGTCTGTGATCTCCAGCGCATTTATGACGTTCAGCGCAATGTCTGGCGGGTTATCAATGATGCAATAATCATATTTTCCCCATACCGCGCAACTCCCGTAAAACTCTATTTCCGCCTCTGCCAGCCTTTTATATCTTCCTGTCTGCATTTCCTCTGCGCAGGCTGTGAGCTGCCATGTAGCTCCCAGCAGAGCCATATTAGCGGTTATGATGTCAATACCCTTGTAGTCCGTGCACTGTATCAGTTCGTCCGCCTGCTGCCAGTCTCCCGACAATAACCGCGCTGCCGGGCTGTATGTATCTGCATCATATCTGCTATATGCCTTGCTTAAATTTCCCTGTTTATCGTTGTCGATCAACAGGACGTTATAACCTCTCCTGTGCAGCTCATATGCCATATTCACTGCCGTAAATGTTTTTCCTACTCCGCCCTTTAAGTTTAATATGCTTATCGTTTTCATGTTTTACCTCGCTTTCTCTTATTCCTCTGCCTCCATCTTGTGCAATTCTGCTATTACCGCGTCTATCTCTGTTTTTAGCAGATATGTTTCTATGAGCTTCGCCGCCTCCTGCCAGCCGTAGCATACCGCTGTATAATATCCCTCCTCCTGCAAGAACTTGAGCCAGCGCTTCTGGTTCTGTGTCGGCTTATTCTTCCCGGCTTTCAGCTCTATGTAAAGCCCGTGGTATCCGTCTCTCGGCACAGGTAACACGATATCCGGCACGCCTGCTTTTACTCCCTGCCGTTTCAGTGCTACGGCTGTTGCTTTGTCTCGTTTCCCTCCGTTCGGCACATGGAACATGTATTCAAGCTCCGGCATATGCCATAGCTGATACTGTGCCCACTCAAAAAGCGCCTCTTGATGCCCGCTTTCATCATCCAGTCTAAAATTTCTCACGCCTCTGCCTCTCTTTCTGTTTCAGCTCAACATACTTGTAAATTCTGTACAGCAGTCCGTCTTTTCTTTTGTCCTGTGCTACCCGCATTGTCAGTATTTCTATTGTCTCTTCGTTTGTTGCTGTCTTTCCTGTCATGGTATCCCATTTGCAGATATCGTAATACTCGCACCACAAGCAGCAGTGCTTACAGTCCTTTCCCGGCTGGAATATCCAGTATTTCAGCCGATCTAAAACCGCTCCTATCATTCGCTCCCCTCCTGTTCGTCCTCTTCTCTCCTTGCCTGCATCAACGCCGTTAAAACTACTCCCGCAATCTCCCCGGCAATAAATGCCGCTATTGCTATAACTACCGTCTGCATCTTTTTCTTTCCTCCGATCATTCCAGTTTCACAAGCGTATACCGCAGATATCCGTATCCGTAGTATTCCGGGCTATGCTGTCCGCTACTTACGCTGTCCTTGTCCACGTAATACCCTTTAATGGCTTTTGGCTCTGCCTTAAAATATTCCCGGTTGCTTATGATCTTTATTTCTGGTTCTGGTCTTACAAGGTTCTTGCTGCAATTCCAACGCTTTCCCTGTAATGCTCCGTCCTCTTTCGTCCTGTGCTTATCCGTGTACTTGATGAAATAGCTTGCCAGCTTTGCGTAGTTCCCACTATCATCTAACGGGAATACTTTTACTCTGTTGTGCCCCTCATACGCCTTATACCAGCATTGCTGTAATATCTTTGTATCAATCTGATTGATAACTAAGTGGTGGTGTCTTGCCCCTTTCTCCCCGATCTCCATAACGTGTATGTATTTCAGCTCTTGCCCGGCTTTCTTGTATTCCTTGCGTAGCTCCCTCAAAAATACGTTTATGTCCTGCCGCATCTGCTCCCTGCTCCGTGGCTCTTCTCCCTTTACCCGTATATAGTCTAGTACAACGTGGTAATCTCCGTAGCCATAGTTCGCGTTCATCAGTATGCGCAGCTTTCTTTCAGCCTGCCGGGTATTCACTTTCTTTTGTTCCTCTTTGGTGGGCTTAACCTTATCCCCTCTCTTTATCCCCTGCTTTTTATACCTACTCGTAAAATACCGCTCTACCTCTATTGTCTTTCCTGCCCGTGTAGTCCTCTCAATGTACGGCATACCCTTGTACTCCTTTATGTTCCTGTCGTAAAGTTAATACTTTTATCAAGTGTAAAAACAGGCGCTTTGCCCGTAGATCACTTGACTATCAGCCATACATTGCTTATACTCTTTTATAGGTAAGAAAGCTGTATAGCTTTGCCCCTGCGGTATTCCCGTACCGTAGGGGCTTTCTTTTTATTTCCTCTGAATTTCTGTAACAAACGCTTTCATAATATCTGCGCAGGTCTGCATATGATCTTTTTCGATACGCTTTATTACATACTCTTCTATTTTTCTATACCTCAGATAAAGCGCCAGCTTGTCCGCGTTTACTACGTCTATTCCTGATGCATCCGCCAGCGCAATCTCCCGGCTCATTCCTGCGCTTATGCCGTACTTTATCCCGGCTATGACAAAATCGCAGCCTTTTAGAATTTCCATCCCGGCAGTTATACCTACTTCCCTTTCCTCTTTTTTATCGTCATTAAGGCACTGCGTTATGTATAAATGCGGCGTAATCGGCGCAACGCCTGCCAGCAGCGCCCGCCTTGTGATCTCCTGCGCATACTCTATATTTCTGTCAAGCTCTGCTTCTGTCCTCGCCCTATATGGGCTACATATGTACGCTTTTAACATTTCTTCCCTTTTCCTCCGTCTCTTCCATATATAAGCCGTGAGTGCATGAAATGAGGCTTTCCGCTGCCTCTTTTGCACTTATCTGTGCATTGCCAATTTCCCAGCCTCTTAAGCTGCCCTCTTTTCTTGTTGCTGAAATGGTGGTACGGATATCCTGTAAGCGAAACGGAAACCGCCTCTACTGTCTTTTGCTCTGCATTCCAGCCGATCACTCCAAACTTTGACCGATCAACGCCCACAAAATCTATACCCGCCTCATTTAACTGTTGCTCTGCTCTCCTGTAATACTCTTCCTTTTCCTCTTCGCTCCAGTTAAATTTCACTGCTCTTCCCTTTCCGGCTGCCACCATACCTCTATCTGTTCTGCTGAAACTTCCCGGCTTATCTTTATCTCTTCTGTTTCGCTGTCGCTGTCTGTATATCTTCTCTTGATATACTCCCGGCTCTGCAATCTTCCTTTCAGTTTAACCACTGTGCCTCTGCTATACTGTGCCATTTCCTCTGCGGCAGCCTGCCAGCAGATACACGGTATATATGCGCCGCCTCCGTCCAGCTCGTTATCTACCCTTATCATGAGATCAGTAATTTTCTTTCCTCTCGGTGTCTCACGCACGGCAGGAATATTCATAATCTCGCCAGTGATCGCTATTTCATTCTGGTACAGCGGATGCTCTACAAGTGAGGCAAATTCAGCTAATATAAATACTGTGGTTTCTCCTGTTTCATTATTCCGCACTTTCTGCACTTTCCCGGCAATAAGTAATTTATCTCCCGGCTGTGCCTCCTGCATCTCTTCTGCGTCTTTCGGCTCTATCGCCGTCTCTGGTATCGCGGCTATTACTTCGTCCTCAATCCCGCTTATGCGCGGTATTGTCAACTTTGCAATATATGCCGCTCCGATCTCGTGCCCGTATAACTCTGTACTCTTTTGTAAATCTGTGATCTCTCCGGCAATTCCTGCCATGTTGTCTCTGTTCATTTTGTCTGATCTCCTTTCAATTATTGCGGGGGAAATATCCCCCGTTCCCCCTTTACTGCTGCGCAGCGTTAGGCATGATACAAGAAAGACCGGGCGCAACGTACCAGCACGCACTGCCAGCGGTGTTGCTCAAGTGCACGTAAGCACCGCAATTCAGCCCGTAGTCGCAGTCGCCGCCCACAAGAGGCGCAGAGACAATAGTAGGATTGATATAACCGTAATCACACGTATATGTGGAACTGCTGCCGCCAAATGTTTTAAAGAAACGTCCGGCTTTTGTCATTACGGTATCTTTCACGTATCCGCTTGCAGATGCCTTAATTCCTAAATCAGCATAATCAAAGACGGTTTCAAATCCTGCACCCGTAAAGTTTCCATCTCCATAGGGCTGTACTTTCACAACGCCTTTATCACAGATCATGTGGCAAATTCTTTCCCACTGATCTCCCCACATAGCCTCTGTGTGAAATACCTTTACCTGCTGATTATTCGTGTTGTATCCGAAAAACTGCCCCTTGTCGTTGAGCGTTCCGGCGGTTAAAATTCCGTAATGCTGTGCAGCGTCATTTACATAGCCGTTCATGTTCCCGTTGCCATATGCGCCCTGTAAATCCTCTGACTTTGCCATGATCTTAAGCAGGCATATAATATAGTTCCATTCCCACCAGCTTGTATGTTCCCATGCCTCGCCGTTCGCCTTAATGTATGTGCGTTCCTGCGTTGCGTTCTTGCTGTACATTGACTGCTGCCCGCTGATTGATCTTGCTACATTATTCAGCAGCGCGGGCTTGTAAATCCTGCGGTAAAATCCCTCTCTGATAACTCCGTCCGGCGCTGTCCTGTGATATGCGTTATATCCATCATCATATTTTATATTGCTCCAGATGATATACTCGTCTGTCTCCGTCTCGTACTGGCAGAGCCATCCGCCTTTAAATGCTGCCATAGCGTTCCCGGCGTAATCTGCGTTTACCACATCACTTTCCGCGCCGTCCTCTTTCTTTGTGTAGTCCTCCTGCATCAGTTTATAATCTTCTGTGCCGTCAGCTTTTACCATGCAGGGATAATTATTTTCCGGTGCTGCAAAAGCCCTGCCCTGCCAGCTCCCATACTCAAATACTCCTGTATCAAAGTTCATTCTTGCTGGCTGCAAGTCCTTTGCATCATGTATGTAAGTTACCCTCTCGTCCGGGTTCTTCTCTTTCTTGCTGATCTTGATACCGTATCTCACTGCTCCTAAAATGTTTTCCATGTTCTCTACCTCTCTTTCAGATATAAATTGTGTAATATGTGCTCATTGTCAGATCGCTAAAGCTGTACTGCGGATATTTGCCCGGTTCAAGCGGCTGTATCAGCCCCAGCTCCTGCCATTTCTTATGCTTAATGTCCTGCACTGCCGCAAAGTGCTTTACTTCTGCGTTCCATGTCTCCGGGCTTATATGCTCCGGGCTTGCTTTCAGCTCTCCCAGCCATCCTATGTATAAATCGTCTTTGCTTCTTTCGTATTTGTTGCCTCTTCCTTTTGTAATTCGCACCAGCTCAATGCTGCTTAATACGTCTGTAAGCTCTTTAACCGTCATATCTCCGCCCGTTCCTCCCGCTACTTTTCCGGCATTTCATATACTCGCGGTATCTCGAAAGCCCCTGGCTGCACATTCATTCCGCCTCTTATCAATGCAGCGCCTCCCTGTACCATGAGATATTTTCCGCATACTTCCTGCAATTCATCCAGTACCTCAATGCAGCGTTCCTTACTTTCGTATTCTGCAATTTTCTCTAAGCATCCATCTGCAATGTAGATTGCGTGGTGCTTTTCAGCCTTGTTTCCCCGTTTGTGTTCCATCTCTTCGCTGTACTGTAAGCTGTTAAATGATATTCCGAAACAATACAACTTTTCTCTGTCCTGACTTCTTATAAATACGTTACTCATGTTTTGCCTCTTTCTACTTTTCCACTATTTTCATTTCTCTGCCTAAAACTCCCACTTCTGCGCCGCCTACTTTAATAAAGTAAATTATCCCGCCTCCGTATCCGCGCCCTTTTCTTTCCTCTGTCCGCGTAACTTCGTAAACCTCCCCTACTTTCGGCTTAATCGCTGTTGGTATCTCTTCTGTTATTTTGATTTTCATAATGCTTTTTCCTCCTTATATTCCGGCTCTCCGTGCTGGTACTCTCCCACAAGCCAGCCGTAAAGCTCTATTGTAATCTGGTTTCCGTCCGTTCCATCATTGATGATTTTTATATCCCCGTAAAATCCATATACAGCGCCGTCACTTGTGTATACTGTTACGCTGCCCTCTGTTTCCCTCTCGGGGATCTCGATTATAAGCGGCTCTGGCTCTTTCAGCTCTTCTGCCTGCTGCCCCGCTGCACAGCTATATATAGTCAGCGCAATTATGAGCAGAACTGTTATAATCACAGTCCACTTGAAAATCTTTGTTATCCTCTCATTTTCTTTACTGTATTTGCTCATTCTCTGTCCTCCCTGCTTTGCGTTTCTCCCAAAAGTATCTTTCTGAATAGGCTTTCAAAAATTGGCACAGGTATGCTGTTTCCTGCCTGCTTATATAACGCCATCTTATAACGCCCGTTTCTCTTTTGAACTGCTGCCGCCGCCTTATAGTCCTCGTCTGTATATCCTTGTAGCCTCCAGCACTCTAATTCTGTCAGATACCTATAACGCCCTTTCCCCATATCAATTACCTGTGCTGGCGTTCTGTCCTGCCTTGTCGTAATTGTGTAAGCATAATCTTTTATGATCGTTGTTCGCTTTATTCCCTTTTCTCCGATCACATTTAATACGCTCGGCTGTGTTACGTCATATACTGGTGGCGCATCTTCCAGCAGAAAATCTTTTATATTGCGCATAGGCGTTTTAATCAAATCGTCAAATATAAACTTCTCTTTTCCGAAAACCGATACTGTAAACACCCTCTGCCTTGCCTGTGGTAATCCAAAATCCCTAGCATCCAGCAGCTCATAATTGCTCGTATATCCCAGCCTCTCCATTTCGGAAATGTATCTATTGAAATTCGCCCGCATATGCCTGCTTGTTACGTTCTTCACGTTTTCCCAAATAACATAGCATGGTTTCCATTCCCCCATTTGCTCAATAATGTGTATTGTTTCCCACATTAGGCTGCTTCGTGTCTCACTCCCCTCGTCCGCTCCTTTTTGGTGTCCTGCTATGCTGAAATCTTGGCATGGGCTGCCGTGGATTAAAATATCTGGTTTTAAGTTCCATCCAACAACGCTCTGTGTTTTATACGGCAGTTCATCCGCAAACATGGCATTGTATGAGCGTACTGCTTTTTCGTCTATTTCTACATAGTCAATGGCTTTTACGGGTATCCCGATATTTCTAAGTGCGCAACGTGGGCTGCCTATCCCTCCGAAAAGCTCTAATATCTGTATCATCTTCTTAAGGTTTTCCTTTCTTTCGTACTCCAGTAATACTCATTTATAATCCACATTCTCTTACTTACTATCAATGTCAGCCCCAGCGGTACTGTTATGACCGCTATTGTCGCGTCTCTCATAAATGCGCATACGACAATGGTTAATATTAGAAGTGCAATACCGTAAATCCTCTGCTGTATAAAATAGTTTTTCCTGCGCTCCCGCTCTCTCTGTCTCCGGCACTTTTCTCTTTCCTGCTGCCTGCGGCGCATCTGCGCATATTCATAACCTTTTCTGTACTCTTCTCCGTGTATTACTGTCTCTGTATAAATCACTGCTGCTGTCCTCATGTTCCGCCTCTCTTTCGTGTCGGCGGCGCTCTTATCCTCTGCATAGCTGCCGCCCTCCTGTTCTGGCTTTCGTATACCGTGTTGCAGCTTTTCGCCTTAAAAAACTGCTCAAAACCTGTTGACCATCCACATACTCTCTAGCTGGTGTGCCCGCTGCGATTTTTTCACGGTATCCAGATTGCAGCTTTTCGCCTGCTGCTTTCCGTTACAGGTTGCCACCCTGTCAATGCGCCCGACCGTAATCGAAACGGTATCTTGCGCTTATATGCGTGTGCTC
>NZ_HF986222.1:0-1031 GCF_000431435.1 Veillonella sp. CAG:933 | reverse complement strand
TGCTCTAGCCATTGAGCTACGGGCGCTTATGCGGCTGCTACCGCTTAATCGAATATAAATCCTTTATCCACAAGAAATTTAATCTCGTTACAGCCTGTTACATCTTCTCGCTGTATGAAACTATAAAACTCTTCCGTTGTGCTTACTCCGTACTCTTCACAAAATCGTTTTGCTCGCTCTGCTTCATTTGTCTGAAATACTTCGTCTGCGTAAAATGTTCTTTGGACTGTTTTATAATCATCCCTCGCCTTTGGTAGCATCATTTCTACTACTATCACAGGCTCTTTTGTCCTTTTCCCATACCCTTTTCTTATTACTACTGCACTGCTGAAAAGCCAGCCGTTCCAGCCGTATCTCATAGGCGCGAACTGCACTCTTGGAACTTGTACTAAATCGCCCGTATTTATCTTTTCAAAATCTACCTTTTTCATATTTCCACGCTCCGTTTTGTTAAAGTGTTTTCTGTGCCTTGTCAGCGCTGTATGTGTCCTGCGTAGCTCCACAACGTGCAAGCTCCTTATAAATTGTGTCTCTGTGTACCCCCAGCGCTCCTGCTATCTCTATTACCCTGCTGCCGTCTCTGCTCATTCTCTCTATTGTCTGTCTGTCCTTATAACTCAATCTTCTGTACTTCCGTGCCATCTCTTCCGCTCCTTTCCGATCTGTTTTCTGCGAAAAACCACAGATACAATGCTCTCATTTCCACTTCTGTTATAATTCCCATTTGCATAAGGCACTCTAAGTATCCTCTTAATTTCCCTGTGTCTTTCTCGTATTGCTCTTTAGCTCCGTTTTTTCTGTCTATTGCTATTACCGCTGACATTGTTTTGCAATACTTAACCTGTTTTTCATTTAATTTGTGTATAGCTCCTTTAGTCATATCCGTTACCTCTCTCTAAATAAAATAAGCGTGCCAGAGATTTTTACTCTCTTGCACGCTTTCTTTTCCTCTGCCGCATAAAAAAAGAAATCCGGCAAGAGATTTAATATCTCTTGTCGAATTTCATTCTAAAACTTATCTTTAACAGAAC
>NZ_HF986221.1:20211-25482 GCF_000431435.1 Veillonella sp. CAG:933 | reverse complement strand
TTTTTAGGGGTGTATTTCGTTACAGCCCCTTTCTTTGTATGCTTATAACATTTTCTTGATGTTACAATTTACTTATTTTGCTTAAGCAACTTCTGTGTCGCCACCGGTTTTATTGCTTACCGGACGGTCGATTGTGGACGTATCGTTGAATGCTTCCTGGTCGAAAGTGCCCATAAGTTTATCTACCACAATGGCATTGGTCATGGAACCACTTACGTTAAGCATGGTGCGACCCATATCGATGATTGGGTCAATAGCCAATACCGGAGAAATGGAGCTGAAGAACGCGCCAAGACCAGTACCGGACAAAGATACGGATGCAGCCATAGTAGCTGTACCAGGCACACCGGCAATACCGATGGAACCTAAAGCGATTACGATAACACTCATAACATACATGGTCATATCGAGTGGTACACCGGCAACGTTCGCAATGTATACGATACACAAAGCCGGGAACACGCCGGCACAACCCTGCATGCCTGCAGTAGTACCGAAGCTGCCTACTGTATTAGCAGTAGCCGCGTTAACGCCTAAACGTTTAGTCAAGGTATCTACCGTTAACGGTAATACACCCATACTGGAACGGGATGTGAAAGCCAAGAACAATGGAGCTCTTGCTTTACGGAAGTACATAATTGGGCTTACGCCGAAGATTGTTAAAAGTACAGCCTGTACAATTAACATAATTACTACACCAACGTAAATCAATACGATGAAAAGACCCATATCGGCAATAGCCTGGAAGCCTTTTTGAGCCAAAGTTGTTGCTAACAAGCCCAATACGCCGTAAGGCATAAGGCCGATGATGAAATCTGCCACCCAAGAAATAATGAGGTGCAATTCATCAAATAATTTAGTAACCAATTCGAGTTTGTCGGTGCCTGTTTGTTTAATCAAACGAGCAATACCGCCAATGATAACGCCAAATACTACAACGGCGATAACGTTAGTTTCCGCCATAGCGCTGATTGGGTTATTCGGAATCAAGGCACGCAAAGTATCTACTACAGGTTTTACTTCACGCATCTTGGCAGGTGCACCGCCGGCGGCAATACCTTCACCCAAATGAGTTACGGAACCAAGCACAAGACCTACAACAGCAGCAATAGCTACCATTACTAAGGCTACGAAAGCGGTAGAGCTAACTAATTTTTTCAAATCAGCGCCGCGTTCCATGTGCAAAATTACGTGAATGATGGAAATAAATACCAATGGAATAACGAGCATACGGATTAAATCAATGAACCCGCCACCAATTAAGGAGAACCATTTGGTACTTTCTTTAATGTACACAACTTTCATAGGATCGTCCGGGAACTGTGCAATGAATTGCACCACGAAGCCCAAAACGGCGCCTAATAAGGTACCGATGATAACAAGGTTACCAAAGGCTGTTTGACGACGTTGTAAGTAGTAAACAAACCCCAACATCGCTACAAACAAGATTAGAATACCGATGGTAATCGGATTGCTAACCATTAAAAACTCTTGGAAAAATGGAATATCCACTTTTTCCCTCCTTACTGTATTCAATTGTGAATGTGACGATGATATTATAGCATAAGTTCTTTTAAATTCCTACTATTTCACAGGAATTATTTTCAAAATATTTCGATATATAAATTAGTCGATTTACATTGATACAATATCCGCGCAACAGCAGGTCGAAACAGCTTTCGTACAGCTATCTTTATCAGTACATTCACTAACCCTAAATTTTGTAAAATCTTTTGACGAAAATCTCCTATAAAAAAGTCCGACGTCATAGGGCACAATTTGTGCTTACGGCGTCGGACATTTCCTTACCTAGTCAACGAGAATAAACGTTACATTGATAGGACCATGAACCCCTACTACACGAACCAATTCGATATCGGCTGTGTTGGAAGGACCTGAAATGTGAACCACATTGGATGGGAACCCTTCAGGATTTTCTTTATATACTTTGGTAAGAGCACGCATAGACTGCGTCATGCGAGGCACAATGTCAGAAGTACGGATAACCGCAATGTGACAAAGTGGCAACAAACCGATGGAACGGCCGCTGGCTTCAAAGCTTGGTTGAATAACCGTTGCTGTTTCGGCAATCCCTAAGATTGGGAAAGTAATACCGATTTCAGCCACTTTGGCTTCGTCAATATTAGCTTGACGACCGGCGGATGGATTCCATTGATAGAAGGTGGTACCTTCTTTATCTACCTTATCAAAGTTTTCTTTTAATTGGAATTTTTCAGCTTCTTCACAGCAAGGATAAATTACTTTACCGCCGCCGCGTTCTTCAATTTCTTTTAAGATTGTTTCGACTACATGCGCTTCATCAGTAGTTACAAATTTAGTACCTACTTTTTCACATTCCACTTTGAACATGTCTACAACTTGTTCGTGGGAAAGGTCGGAGTACATTGCCTCTTGAGGTCCTTTTTCATAAGGATACGGTGCTACGAAAGTAGGAATCTCTTTACGACCCAACGCATGAGAAATACGGCTAAAAAATGCTTTACGTTTTACATCATCCATTGTCTTGTCTCCTTACTTACGTTTGCTAGCTTCATATTCAGCATATACATCGCGGAATTTCTTGAGTTTCAATGTACCCATTTCTTTCGCTTTCATCCAGCCGCCTACTACCGGCAATAATTTAGTCCAATCGGCCATGTTACCGTTCTTACTCATGAGTTTCATGCCGATGGCACCTAACTTAGTACCATAATCGAAGAGGAAGGAATTACTGAATACAGTAGCCACTGTTTTGAAAATAGCTTCTTCTGCTGCCGGACGAAGATGCGCTTTGTCGGCAATGTTAACGCGATGTTTCAAAAGTAATTCATGGAGTGGAATCTTAACCGGACAATGTTCCCAGCATTCGCCGCACAAAGTGGAAGCGTATGGCAAATCGCCCGCTTTTTCATAACCAACCAATAATGGAGTCAATACCGCACCCATTGGACCCGGATAGATGGAGCCGTACGCATGACCGGTGATATGACGATATACCGGACAGATGTTCATACAAGCACCGCAACGGATACAACGAAGCATGGAGTTGAATTCGCCGCCCAAAATATTGGAACGACCATTATCGATGATAATGATGTGAAGTTCTTCAGGACCGTCAGCTTCACCTGGTTTGGCAGGACCGGTAATCATGGAGAAGTAGTTTGAAATCTTAGCGCCTACAGAGGAGCGAATTAAGAGTTCCATCATAATGTCAAGACCGGCAAAGTCAGGTACAAGACGTTCCATACCCATGAGACAAATCATAGTCTTAGGCATGGAGCTACTCATACGACCGTTACCTTCATTGGATACGATAGTAATAGTACCGGTTTCAGCTACGGCAAAGTTACAGCCGGTGAAGCCGATATCGGCGCGCAAGAAACGATCGCGAATACGTTTACGTACGAAACGTGTCATTTCTTCCGGATCTTCCGTACCTTCATAACCGAGTTTGTCGTGGAACGTTTCACGAATACGACCACGAGCAAAGTGCAACGCAGGTACTACGATATGGGAAGGTGGGTTCCAGTCAGCTGTCTGCAAAATGAATTCGGCCAAGTCAGTTTCGTTAACTTCCACGCCTTCTTTCATCAATGCTTCGTTAAGGCTGATTTCTTCGGACACCATAGTTTTGCCTTTTACGACCATTTTGGCGTTCTTGGCACGAACTACTTCCATTACATATTCATTTGCTTCTTCAGCTGTATGAGCAAAGTGCACTTTGGCACCGGCTTTAGTAGCGTTTTCAGCAAATTGGTTTAAATAATAGTCGAGGTTGCTTAATACATGATCACGAAGTTCAGCCGCTTCTTCACGGAAATCTTCCCATTCAGGTACTTGATCAACCAACGCTTTACGTTTTGCATAGAATACATCTTGCGCTTTTTGGATGGCCTTTACCTTAAAGTCATTGGCAAGAACATCCTCAACACGTTTTTTAAACGGGCGTTCATCGTATAAAATAGCCATGTTCAGTTCCTCCTAACGACTAGCGGGAATTCAATAATTCCGCAATGTGCATTACTTTGATGCGACGATCGATTTCGCCGTCTTTATAAAGACGATCAAGCATACCTTCAATATTCATAAGACAAGCTTGGTCACCACCGGCTACTACATTAGCGCCGGAGTTGTAAATATTCATTGCTTTTTCGCGAGTCATAACAGCAGAAATCTCAGGCTGTTTAACCGTAAACGTACCGCCGAAACCACAGCAGCCTTCCGCGCGATTCATTGGCAAATATTCTAGACCTTTAATATTTTCCAATAATTTCATAGGTGGTTCCTTGATACCCATGAGACGTGTTACGTGACAAGATTTGTGGTACGTAACTTTGTCGTTAAATGTTGCACCTACGTCAGTTACGCCTAATACATTCACGATAAATTCGGTGAATTCATAAATGCGTTCACTGACTTTGGCGGCACGAGCCATCCATTCAGGTTCGCCGGCCAAAATATGACGGTATTCGTCACGAATGGCAAAGGCACAAGAACCGGACATACTCACGATATATTCTGCGTTTTCGAAGACTTCAATTGTATTCTTGATAGCCCCTTTAGCCGCATCATTATACCCGGAGTTCACGAACATCTGTCCGCAGCATACTTGCTTTTTAGGTACTGTGATATCACAGCCTAAACGTTCTAATACCTGTACGCCGGCCATCCCCACGTGGGGATAAAACATGTCAATCAAACATTGTGAAAATAAATGAATTTTCATTTCCTCACATCCTCAACTTTCCTACGTACTTACACTTACTAGATTACCCACACTTGCGTATACTTCCCATTTTTTTCAACATTAAACGGTCTATATTGTATATTCGCACGGAAATCATCACTATTATTATATAGAATAACAAATATAATGTCCAAAGAATTGCGATATTGGCAAACGCCCTATGTCATATGCGTTTTACGAATGCTTGAAATAGGATTTAGTAAAATATTTGTATACAGAACGTAATTATTTGAATAGTGAATCTCATTACCGCTAAACCGCCCCTTTATCTCTTTAAAGCCCCCGTGGTTCGTGATATAATCAATGTATTAAGGATATTATTTTTTAGTATTTGTAAAATCAATAATAAAGTGCATACTTTATCAAGGTGAAAACCGTTATTTTAACAACCTGTAACAGAAAGGGGTCTCATTTATGACATCACGTTCTTTACATTTAGCCGTTCTCGTGGCTACACTTTTAACAACAACTACCTACACCGGCTTCGCCGCCGATGCGGACAACACTACGGCGTCTACCGCCAC